>NZ_JAIESM010000006.1 GCF_019746015.1 Sphingomonas sp.
CGCTTCGATGTCATCGGCGACGGCGTGGGCAGGGCGCAAGAGGCCGCCAGCGGGAGCCGCGGAGGAACCTGCTTCGTAACCCAATCCATGAGTGTGCGCGCGTCGGGTGCGGTCCCCGGTGATGCCGGAAACAGGGCTGGATCGACCGCTGGCAGTTTGTCGAAGACGGTGAGCCGCGTCTCGATGGTGGTGCCGTGCTTGGCATAGACGGCGCCGTCGATGCTCGCGGTGAACACGACGCGCCCCCGCTCCTGCAGGCGCATGAACGCCTCGCGCCAGGCGGGATGCTCCGGGCTGACATTGACGCCGGTGATGGACACCAAGCGCCCGCCCTCGGCGAGGCGGGCGAGCGCGGACGCGATGTGTCGCAGAGCTGCGTCGGCCATGCGACCGGAGACGTTCGCCAGCGCCGAGAATGGCGGGTTCATCAGTACGACGGTTGGGACTGCGGCCGGGTCGAGGTAATCATCGATCTGCGCCGCATCGAAGCGCGTGACGGGAACGGCCGGAAAGAGCGAGGAAAGGAGGCTGGCCCGGGTGTCCGCCAGTTCGTTGAGGATCAAGGTCGCGCCCGCGATCTCCGACAGGATCGCGAGCAGGCCGGTCCCTGCCGAAGGCTCGAGCACGCGGTCGGAGGGCAGGATGGCGGCAGCGGTCGCCGCGATGAGTCCGAGCGGGATGGGGGTCGAGAACTGCTGGAACGTCTCGCTGTCGATCGAGCGGCGCGAGTGCGTGGGAAGCAGGCCGGCGACTTTCGCGATCAGCGGCAGCGCATCGGCCGCAGAGCCGGCTTTGTGCAAAAGCGCGTTGCCGTATTTGCGTAGGAAGAGAACGGTCGCTGCTTCGCAAGCATCATAGGCCAGCTTCCAATCCCAGGCTCCGGCAGCATCGGATGCGTTGAAGCTCGCTTCCATCGCTTCACGAAGCAGGGTGGCGTCCACACGTCGGCCGGCTTCGAGATGGGGGAGGATGGATCGGGCGGCACCGAGCAGTGCGTCGGTTCGGGCGGCGCGTGGCAGATGCGATGCTGGCGTATGTTCTTGCACGCAAGGTGCGGGACGATCGTGCATGGGGAAGACCTCAAGGAGAGCGGGAACAGGACGAGCCCGTGGGCGCTCTCTCTCGACCGTCCGGGCTCAAACCCGTCCCGGCCCCTCTCTCCCTCTCGCGAGACCTAAGCGTGCCTGCTTCAACCGAAGCGCCGGCCCGCTTCGGTGAAGGTGTAGCCGTTCGCTGCAATCGCCTCGTCGACGGCCTCGTCCGAGGTCAGATGCTCGTATTCCCGTTCGAGCTGGCGGTAGAGCCAGCCGGCCAGATCTCGGAGCGCTTTGGAGACGGTATTTTCCGCATCGGTGGTCATGTCCTGACCCGTGGGGCTGTCGCGATCGACCGTGATGGCCATGCAATGCTCGTGATAGTAGCGCCCCCGGTGGGTTACGGTGGCTCGGAGCTGGTAGTAGTTGCGCCGCTGAACAGCCTGGAGGGTGTCGGCGATCCGGTGAAGCGCGGTATCCGTTGGTGCAAAGGCCCGGATGCGGCGGGCGGCGGCTCTCGCATGTCTGTAGTCGCCCTCGAAGCAGGCCCCGTCCCCCTGGCTCCAGAAGCCCGAAAACCAGATGCAGGGTTTCGAGCGGGTGCCGCCGCCGAACAGCCGGACAGAGCGCGTCCTGAGGCTGATGCCCAGGATCGTGCAGATGCGTTCGAAGTCGTCATAAACGAACTCGAACCAGTCATGATCGAAGCCGCCTTCGCGATACCATCCGCGCGCGGCGTCCTTCGCCGCGTCGGAGAGTTCGTCGAGCCGATAGACGATGGTTTCGATGATCTCAGGCATCGGGATCACCTCCGTCCAGAGCGGTGGCGAGCCATCCATCGGTGTCGATCCATCCGACCGTATCGCCGGTGCCGAGGTCGAGGATGTGCGCGCCACCGCCGAAGGAATTGAGCCGCGGCCGCGAGCATGTGTTGGCGTACTGAAAGCCCCAACGGCCCTTGAGACCGAACTCCGCAGCGCAGAGCTTCACGAACTGGATCAGCCGTTCGGGATCGCCGGAGACGTCATCCCGCAGCCAGAGCTGCGAGCCGCCGTGCTCGGGCTGGATGGAGACGAGGAAGCCTTCGGACGGCGGTTCCTCCGCAGCGCCAGCCTCGGTCAGTGCGTTGTAGAGATCGAGCGCGCGCGCGGCATTCTGGGGAGTGCCGACGTCGAGCAGGCACGAGAAGTGCGTGAAATAGTCTGCCATGACAGTCTCCCGCGAACATGGAAAAGCCCGGCGCGGCGACCGGGCTGATGGAAAGGACGTGTGAGGAGAGATGCGGGACCGCCGGAGCGGCCCCGCCTGGATCGGCTACTCGGCCGCGTTGGCCGGGAGCGGCTCGACATCCTCGTCCGAAGCTTCCTCGTCGCCTGAGAGGAACGCCGGCAAATCCTCGGAGCCTGCCTCGGTTTCGGGTTCGCCGGGTTCGGACGACCTTTCCGTATGGGCAAGCCGCAACGGTTCGGGCAGCCACCCGGTGTCGGCGAGGAGGCGTTCGGCCTCCTTGGCCATGTCACCCTTCTTCAGATGCTCGATGAGCTGCGCGGCCCGGTCTCCGGCGCCCTCACGCACGGCCTCGACGATGCGGCGCTTCGGCACCCGGCCGAGATAGTTGTCGACGGACGGCCGCCATCCGGCCCCGACCATGTCGAGACCGGTTGCGCGCGCAAGCCGATCGGCCTGCGTGAGACGGCGTTCGAGACCGTGCTGGGACACGCCGTTCCCGCCATAGGGGTTCGGCTTTTCATAAAGCGCATTGACGCCGAAGCTTACGCAGTGGGCGAGCAGGGAGAGCCGGCTCGCATCGTCGAGTGCCGACAGCCAGTCCCAGAGCGCCTGATCGTCCTGCGGAAGATCGGCCTTCCAGGCGTCCTGACGCTCCGCGATCGCGCGTGCGGAGGGGCTGTCCTTGAGGTCGGAGGCCTGCGCGGGGAAGAAGACGTGTCGCACGGACGCTTCGAGGCATCCGCCGCCGGTGCTGGTGCGCTGGAATGTGTCGATGACGAGCTTGTGCAGCAGCGCCGTCAGCGCGATCTGTGGGTTGCTCGCCACGGCGTCGCGCAGCGCGAGCGTGCGATGGGCGGTCAGTTCGATCACCAGGCGCTCGGGCAACGGCTTGATCACGTCGTCCTCGTCGTCCTCGCTTTCGATCGGCTGCCCGCCGACCGTGATGACGGTGCGGGACGTGCCGCTCGGTCCGGGTTCGCCGGCATGTGCGCTGGTGGCCGCCGTAGCGCCACCGGTCTCGTCATCGGGCAGGACGAGGGGCGCCTCGTCGTCCGGGCGAACATAGCCGCGGTCGACCACGAGCCTGCCGTCCGCGCCGATGCTCACGAAGACGCCAGCACGCGTGATATCGCAGGGATCAAAGATCACCGGCCGGGTGTCGAGCTCTTCCAGCAGGGCCTCGATCTCGCCGAGCCGCGCATCGACCTCGTCTGGCAATTCGTCCGCACCTTCATACTCGGCTTCGAGCCGCTGATATTCAGCGTTGAGCGCGTCGATCGTCGCCTGCTCGTCAGCCGATCGTTCGGCGGCGACACCGTCGATCTGGCGCAGACCGTGGGTGTGACCGTAGGGGAAGTCGGCAGCGACCTCGATCCACTTCCAGCCTTCCGCCGCGATGGCCTCGGCTTCCGTCTTCAGCTTGGCGGCAACCAAGGTGTCGAGAAGGGCGGCATCTGCGAGCCAGCCGCCATCGTCCTGTTGGAAGAGATCGCGCAGGACCGTGCCGCCGGCCGCTTCATAAGCATCGAGCCCCACGAACATGGCGCGGCGGTCCGATGCGCGCACTGTCTTCTCGGTGAGCATGCGGCGGATCTGATAGGGCTCCTTGGACCATGAGCCAGCGACCGCCTCCCAGGCCTGTTCCTGCCTTGCATGGTCGGCGCTGACCGTGAAGGCCATCAGCTGCTCCAGCGTCATGCCGTCCTCGGCGTAGATGTCGAGAAGCTTCGGAGACACGCTGGCAAGGCGCAGACGCTGCTTCACCACATGGGCGGAGGTGAAGAAGGCCGCGGCGATGTCTTCCTCGGACTGGCCCTTGTCGCGCAGCGCCTGGAACGCCCGGAACTGATCGAGCGGATGCAGCGGGGCACGCTGAAGGTTCTCCGCGAGGGAGTCATCTTCGGCCAGGATCGATGTCGCGGGATCGCGCACCACACACGGCACGGGAGCAGTCTTGGCGAGGCGCTTCTGCTTCACCAGACGCTCGAGCGCCCGGTAGCGACGGCCGCCGGCCGGGATTTCGTAGAGGCCGGTCTCGGCGCCGTCGGCATCGAGGATGGGACGGACGTTTAGGCTCTGCAGGAGGCCGCGGCGGGCGATATCCTCGGCGAGTTCTTCGATCGACACGCCGGCTTTGACGCGCCGGACGTTCGATTGCGAGAGCGTGAGCTTGTTGAAGGGGATGTCGCGCGACGGCGACAGGGTGATCTTCTGAATGGCAGTGGCCATGACAGGTCTCCGCGACGGGCGGCCGGGAGCCTCTCTCCCGACCTCCAACCCGTCACGAAAATCGGCGCAGCCCTCTTCCTCTCATCGCTTCCGGAAAGCCGGAACACCGTAGAGCCGGAAAGACGGGACTGCGCCGATGCTTGGAGCGGGCTCGAGTGCGTCAGGCCGCCTCGCGTGCCGCCTCGGAGGTTGTGGCAACCGCCTGACCAGCGTCGCCGGTGCTTGGTGCGAAGGCCAGCAGCCAGTCTGCCGCTTTGCTCGCCTGGCTGGCTGCACGGACAATGGCGCGATTGTCCTCGCGCAGGATTTCGGCCCAGGATCCGATATAATCGGCGTGACGGACGGTCGGGGCGATGCCGAGGGCTGCGCAGCAGAAGGCCGAGGCGATCTCGGCGACCAGCTCCTCGAACGCGTATTTCTTGGAGCCGAACGAGCCGGTGAGATCACGTCCCAACCGATGGGCCGCGCCGCTGGCATGGGCGCATTCGTGGAGCGCCGTGCGATGCCAGTTGATGGGCTCGAAGAAGGCCTGGGGCGGCGGCACCATCACATAGTCAGGTGCCGGCGCGTAGTAAGCCCGGTCGCCGCCGATGCGAAAGTCGATCCCGCTCGCCCGGATCAGCGCGTCGACCGTGGGCTCGATCAGCCCGGGTTCGGGCGCCGGCACGGCGGCCACGAGGTCCTCAGGCAGGCCGTCACACTGAGCGACGTTGAAGACCGTGAAGCGCTTCAGGAACGGGATCGCCTGTGCCTCCTCACTGGTCTCTCGCGCACGACGGCGTTCATCGTCCGGCACGAAGCGGTCGGCATAGACGACGGTGGTGCCGCGCTCGCCCTTCCGGACATTGCCGCCGAGCGACAGGGCCTGGCGGAAGGTCAGCCAGCCTTGGCTCGGAAAGCCAAGCGAGATCACCGCGCCCCAGAGGATCAGCACATTGACCCCCGAGTAGCCGCGCCCGGTCGCAGCGTTGGTCGGCATGGCGAGTGGCGCTTTGGCCGCGGCCGTCCCCCAGGGCTGGACCCAGGGCAACCGTCCGGCCTCCAGTTCGGCCAGGATCTTGCCGGTGATTTCGTCATACAGGCTCGTCCGGTCGGCGCTCGGCCGGCCGCGTGGATCACGTTTCGACATCGCGGGTCTCCGCGACGGGCGCCGGAAGCCTCTCTCCCAGCCTTCAACCCGTCACGGCACAGCCGGCCTGCACTCTCACTCTTGGGGGCGTTGCAGGGGCTCCCCGCAGAAGGGGTCGGCAGAGACAAAGCTCGGCCGCAGGGGAAGGCTTTCCCCCTCAATCACTTCGCGAATTAGCCAGCACCGTTGACTATCAATCAGCGGTGTTCTGGCTACCAATCTGCCGTCGTTTTGGCCTATCAGTTACTTGTGAGCTGGGTTAAGGAAATTGATGCCATTTCTTGACCACATTCAGCAGGGTTCGACGCAGGGGAGTGAAGTGAATTGGCTGTCCCTTTAAGTGAAGCACTGGTCACCTATTGCTCGGACACGCGAGCTTTGGAAGCTCTGCCAACATCAACCGAGACTACGTTCTACCCCGATGTTCGAACACTTCTAACAGCAGTCTTAAAGTCAGAAAATCTGCCCTTTGATATTCGTACCGGTACGTCCGAGAAGGGCACAAGCAGCCACGATATGCCCGACTTTGTCCTTGGTAACGGAGCGTTATTCGTGGGGGTATACGGCGAGGTCAAACGCGCCAGCACTAGCCTGCATGACCTCGCGGTCTCAACTGAGCAGAAGGATCAGATCGGACGATACCTCGCACAAACAGGGGTGGTGCTTTTATGCAATGTGCGGGGCTTCGGTTTGCTCGTTTGCGATCCGAGCTACGCCAGGGGCGGGACGACACCCGTCCCACCAGAACGTCGCGTCCTGCTGAAGACTGTCGATCTGTGGTCTGCAGTCAGCGGCGGGACAAAGCCGAAGGTCGACGCCGAGGCTATCGTCGCGCTAGTCGATATCGTGACCCGGGCCGTGACCGATCTGGCGCGCATCGGAGCGCCAGCTGATCTGGCCAAAATTCTGGCACGACAAGCCCGCGATGCGAAGGACGCGCTCCCGGTCGATTTGAAGCCGCTCAAGCCACTGCTTGACGACTATCGGCAGGCGCTTGGTTTGGCCTTCGATGTCGATGACGAGAAGGGCGCTCGATTCTTTCGGTCGTCGCTGGTGCAATCCGTCTTCTACGCCCTCTTCGCTGCCTGGATCCTCTGGGACAAGAAAGCCGATGACGATGCGTCCTTCGACATCGACGACGCCCACAGCTTTCTGCCGATCCCTTTCCTCGACGCGCTGCTCCATGACATCCGGCACCCGTCGCGCATGAAGCACCTTGGACTTGAGCCGCATCTCGCCCGTGCCATTGCGACGCTCAATCGTGTTGATCGCCTGCTGTTTCGCGGGCGGATGACATTCCCGACCATCGATGGCGAGAGCTCAATTGCAGCGATTACCTATTTCTATGAACCGTTCCTTGAAGCGTTCGACCCGAAGCTTCGGGAGGATTTGGGCGTCTGGTACACACCGCCCGAGATCGTTCGCTACCAAGTGCGTCGGGTTCACTATCTTCTGAAGACCGAGCTAGGCCGCCCGCGCGGGCTTGCCGATCCCGACGTGATCGTCCTGGACCCCTGTTGCGGGACAGGTGCGTACCTCCTCGAAGTCGCGCGCTGCATCGCCGAGGAGCTGATCGCTGAAGGCGACGCGACGACCGTTGGCTTGGAGCTCACGAACGCATTTCAGGAACGAGTGATCGGCTTCGAGATTCTGACAGCACCGTTCGCGATCGCTCAGTTGCAACTCTACCTGCTTCTTGAGCAGCTCGGCGCTAAGCCTGATCCGAATCGGCGGCTCGCGGTTTTCCTGACGAACGCTCTGTCGGGATGGCATGAGCATGGCGACGTGAAGCTCAACTTTCCTGAAATGCGGGAAGAGTTCGACGCTTCGCAACAGGTCAAGCGTGATGCTCGGATCATCGTCGTCTTGGGCAATCCGCCTTATGACCGTTTCACCGGCGCAGCCCAAGCCGAGGAAGCTGAGCTTGTGGCCCACTACAAAGGTATCAAACTCGTCGAGCAAAAGACGAAAGACGGCGCGGTCAAGATGGATGGTTTTGGCCGGCCGCTAATGAAGCAGCGTGGTAGTAGCCGCTTGTACGAAGAATTTGGGGTCAAGAAGCAGCTACTAGATGATCTCTACATTCGATTCATCAGGCTCGCTGAGGAGCGTATTGGCCTCGCCGCAGAGTACGGTGTGGTCTCCTACATTTCTAACTCGTCGTACCTCACAGGCCGCTCCCATCCCTTGATGCGGCGATCGCTCCTCGCCAATTTCGACGCGGTCTGGGTCGATAACCTCAACGGCGACAAATACCGCACGGGCAAGATGATTCCCAATGGGCTGACCGGCGCCGGAACGCGTGACGATAGCGCTTTCACCACGGAGATGGACCCGCGGGGCATTCAACCAGGAACGGCGATCGTCACATGGATCAAACGCACCGGTGCTTCGACTCTCCCCGCGGATACAGAGGTCCGGTACCGCGACTTCTGGGGCACGGCAGCGTGGAAGCGCCAGGCGCTGATCGCGAGCTTGCCTAGCGGGGTTGGGAATACGCCTGACGCGGCGCCAACCTACGAGGAAATTCACCCGAGCGCCGAAGGCCGTTGGCGTCTCTCGCCGCGTGTTATGGAAGGCGGCTTCGAGGCTTGGCCTGCGCTCGACGAGCTATTCCCGGTTACGGTTCAAGGTGTGAACCATAATCGAGGTATGGAGGGGTCGGTAATAGACGCAGATAGGAGCGTTTTGGCCAAACGGATCGCCGGTTACATTAAGAAGCCTACGTTTGCCGCTGCCTCCGCCGCATATCCCGGCCTCGCGCCGCCTACCAAGCCCGATGGTAAGCCCGCAATCGTTGGATACGAGCCGGAGACAGTATGGACAGCGCTGAGCAGCCTCGGCTTCGATCAGTCGCGCCTAAAGCCATTTCTAACATTTCCGCTCGATCAACGAACGATCTACTATGAAACTCGGACCAAGTTACTGAATCGCGCTCGCCCGGAATACGAGTCCAACTTATCTGGCAACGAGTTCCTGCTGACGGTTCCAGAGCCGCGCAAGGAATCGGAAACACGCCCTCTTTTCGCGACGACGCTTGCTAACCTGCATGTCCATGAAAGGGGGTCTGTCGTCTTTCCTCGCGAGACCGTTAACGATGACCTATTGGCACACCGCGACGCCAATATTTCCGAGCCGGCTTGGCGTGTGCTGCGCGACCACTTTGGTCTAATTGGCGAGCGCAGCGGGGATGACGCGCGCGCCTTCGTCGGCAAGCTGTTCCGCGTCGCCTTCGCGACGCTTCATGCGCCTAGCTACCAGTCCGAGCATAAGAGTGCGTTGTCGAGCGATTGGGCTCACCTGCCCATACCCAAGGACGCAAACTTACTCGGCAGGCTGGTCGATGCCGGCGAGCGGGTAGCCCGTTTGCTCGACGCCAATCGCGATGCACGCGAAGTGGTCGAGGCGGTGCTCTCGCCCGAGCGAGCAAAAATGCTCGGCCAGCTGCGTCGCTTGGACGGGGCCAGTGTCACAGCTGACGACCTGAAGCTGACCATCACATACTGGGGCGGTGGGAAAGGCAAATGGACAGCGCGGCAATTTCTCGAGCCGGAATTGCCGGCGCCGACATGGGACGCCGCGTGGGGCGAACGAACCGGGGATCTATACCTAAACGCGCAAGCCTACTTCGCGCACGTTCCCGAAGCCGTTTGGACTTATCAGCTCGGCGGGTATCCGGTTTTGAAAAAATGGCTCGGCTACCGCCAAGCCGATAGACGTGACGGCAACCCGCTCACTGAGGATGAGCGCCGGTGGCTCCGGCAGATGATCCAGCGCATTGCCGCGCTGTTGGCAATGGGTCGAACGCTTGACGCTCTCTATCAGGAGTGTGCAAGCGCGAGCTTTACGTCGGTTGAACTTGGCGTTCGAGTATAGTTTCATTTCAACGAGGCCGTCAGCCGGTTGACGGCTCGGTTTGCCATCGAAAACGATATTAGATCGCGATTTCGGGCACGCCCGCGGCAGTGAGGAGCTGATAGAGCTCAGCGACATTGTTCCGATTTCCGCGTTGCTGGCAAAAGGCGAAGATCGCGCGCTGTCTTGCCCGTGATAGTGCTACAAAAAATGCGGCGACGCCCTCTGGATCGCCAGGGGTGTGGGCCCACCAAGCCCAGTCGTCGAGGCCGACGAAGATGATGGTGTCGTACTCCAGCCCTTTGCTCTTATGAACGGTCATCATGGGGATTTGGTCGAGCCCTTCGAACGCGTCGAGGCAGGCGGTCCAATTCGGCGCGCCATCGGCGCAGCCGAAGAAGTGAATGCAAAAAGCCTTAAGGATGATCTGGAGCTGATCACCAACCCCATATTCGGCATAGGTTCGGGCGATCGCGCCAAGATCCAGGTACTCAAAAACCCGTTTGACGAAATCGAGAGCGCTTTGTTTCGACGGAGCGGTGGCCGCCATGTCGGTGCGCAAGGCAGTGAGAAATGCGCTGAGTTCCGCTTCGACCTTGGCCGCGCGCGCATCATCGTCAGGCCCGGCAGCGCGCAGCGCCAGGACCGAAGAAGACACCAACTGCCATGCGGCCGGTGCGCGGCGTGTCGCGCCCAGGCGGAAGATAGCGATCGCAAGCCGGCTTAAGTCGTCGGAAAGCAAATCCTGAAGCGAGGTTTTGCCGAGGGCATGGCTTTCGTTCCGGATCCGCAGCCCTTGAGCAGCGAAGGCACCAGCGAGTTCTTGCTCATAATCATCGGACTTCTGCTTCACGAGGAGCGCGTAGTCGCGCGGCGCTCGGCCTCGGATGGCCATGTCGTTGGCGATCCATTGCGCTAGATGAGCGGCTTCCGCCGCCTTGGTCTGACTGAACCAGACCTGCGCTACGTCGCCATCCACCTGGCGAGGCGTCTGAGCGACCGTTGGGGCGGTATTTGGATCGAGAGCGCGTGCGACGACGTGCTGGATAGCGACAAGGTCCGGTGAGGAACGGAAATTGAAGATGAGAGGGAAACGGGCGCCTCCGAAATCCGCCTGCAGCCGCTGAAAAGCGTCCTGGCGCGCACCAGCGAAGACCATGATCCGCTGCTTGTCGTCACCGACGCCGGTAATGATGGTTTGCCCACCAGAGAAGGCCGAATGCAGGAAGTCGTATTGCGCGTAGGTCGTGTCTTGGAACTCGTCTACGAAGACAAAGGGATAGGTGGCGATGAGTGCCCGGCGGATGTGGGGATTGGCGCGCAGCAGCAGCTCGGCAAGGCGATTTATGCCCACGAAGGTGAGGGCGGAAGGCTGCCCCGGCCGCAGTTGGGTCGCCCACCAGCGGGCGATCGTGAACTCGGCGGCGTTCTGCGGCGCGATGGGTCCGGTCGGTAGGCGGTAGCTGCCGACGATTTTAGCTTCAAAGTCGCTCGCGCTGTAGCCAGCGATGTCGGCCTGCCAATTCGGCGGCGCATTGAGCCTGGCGAGCGTGAGAAAGCTTTCTATCGCCGCGCGCTTTGGGAAAGCGATTTCATACGGGCGCGTCGGTCCCCAGTCGGCGGGAATCGCATTGAGAAATCGATCGACTAGGCTCTTGGTGAAGGCGTCGAAGGTGACCGACACGAACCGGTTGGCGAACTCTGGCGGGCAGCGTCGGCGCAGGCGAGATGCGAGATTGTTGGCCGCATCCGTTTTGAACGAAATTGCGAGCACGCGATGCGGCGCTCGGCAAATACCCGTCTCGAGCAGATAGTCCGCACGCTGGGCGAGAAATTCGGTTTTGCCGGCGCCGGGGCCTGCGACAACGCAAGCCGATCCGGCGTGGCGTAGGGCGCTCCATGCCACCGGTTCTAGGTCGTCGATACCGCTAGGGCGCCAATCCTCTGGTCGAATAAGGCGCATAATCAGAAGCCGGCGGCCGGCGGTGGCGGTGGTGGCGGCGGCGGCGTAAGGCGAGCGACAATTGAATTCAGGAGAGCCCGCAGTTCTTCAGGGGCGCCGACTGCGAGCGCGTCCGGGTCTTGCGCGCTCAACACCCGGACGTGGGTGCTTGGCTTGCCGCGCCCCAAGAACAGATAGCGATACCAGCGCATGAAGGCGTCTTGGTCGGCGGCATATAGGTGAGCTTGGCCGTCTTCACCGAGTACCGCCGTGCGCGGTTCGCCGAGGGGCGACGGTCCTTGACGACCGGGTTCAATGACCTGGTAGGCCAGCGGGAAGGCCTTCAGCATCGAATAATCAAGGTCCAGCGGCGTGCAGAAGAAGACATTGAACTGACGCAGCCAGTTTATCCAGTTTGTGAGACCCGCTGTGTCTGCGACCGGCAGGGCGTCGAAGGCCGTGAGGTTCGCCGCCGGCCCAAGCGGATCGAGGTGCTGTCCGAAAATGGCCTGAGGCGTCACGTTGTTTGCGAGCAGTTGAGTGCAGGCGGTCTTAATACGCCCCCATCCGCCACCAGCTCGACCCCAGTCGAGATCAAGTAGTGTGGCGTAGGGGATATCGAGGTCGGTCAGCAGCCGCCAGAGGTGGTTAACATGGCGCCCGCCCAACGGAACGACCGCGACGAAAGATCGGTCGATGTCGAGGCCCATCGCTTCGGCGAGACGCGGGAGCACGACCTCTTCGGATGCGCCTTCTCCCAGCACTACGAAGCGTGCGAAATAGAGCTCTGGATAAGTACGCACGGCCTCGCGGATGAACTTCGACGCCTCCTCCTCGCCGACAGGAAGGCTTACCGGGCGGATGCCGGCCGTTCGATCAAGAGGATTAAGGCGAAAATGCCGTACCTGCGTGGGATCGACCCTCGCGAGGATGCTTGGAGAATGGCTAGAGACCACGGCCTGCGCCTGTGGCGACTTCGTCAGGTCCTGTATCTGCCGGATGATGCGGGAGAGATAAAAGGGAGCTAGGTTGTTCTCGGGCTCTTCGATCGCGATGAGAGTGAGCGCTGGCAGCGGTACGCCGCCAGCTTGGAATCCGGCGCTGGCGGGATCAGCGACGATCCCGGCTTCAGTATCCAGAGTCGCCGCGGTCATCGCCAGGTGAAAGAGCGACCGCTGGCCGTCGCTCAGGTCATCAAGAGCCCGCTCTCGACCGGCCTCGTCGGGGCGGAAGACCACCTCAACCTTGCGGATGAAATGCTCGAAACGCAGATCGAGGGGGCGGAAGACCGGCGTGGTGTCGGTGCCGGCGGTGTACACTTCCTGCCACCGCCGCGTGACAGCTGCGGCAATCACATCGACTGCCGGCTCCCCGGCGAAAGCCCCGTTCAAGGTGGCGCCGGCGTTCGTGAACGTGTCCCGCACTCCCTGCGACCAGTTGATGGCGCGCCACAGCCTGCCGCGAAGAAACGCCGTCACCTGCGACGCGCCGTCCCGGGTCGCCGGCACGTAGATCATTTGGATCCGCGTCCGGTCGGTTGCCTTCAACTCAGTGCAATCAGCGTCGGTGAACGCCCCGAAAGTTCTAACCGCCCAGTATTTATGCTCAATCGCTCCGTCGAGCGAACCATCATCGGTCCAAGTCGCCTCGAGACGTAGGCGGCATTTCAGCTTGCCTGCTACTTCGGCAGCCATCTGGTGGAAGAATTCCGGAATCGCCGCGCTGTCGGCACCGTCCTCGTCCAGTTCAGGAAAGGCAATGATCACCTCGAGCACGAAGGTTCGCTGAAGTGGTGCTACAAGTTCGGTGGAAGGGACGTGGAAATCCTGGCGCCGAAGGCGTCGCTGATCGCCGGTCACGCCGAAGAGGCGCTGCAGCGCCTGCATTATGGCCGTTTTCCCTGCGCCATTGACGCCGACAAAGGCGGTCAGATCGGGGGTGAGGTCGACGCTGGTCGCTTCAGGACCGAAGCAACGGAAACTCGTTAGACTGAGCCGTTCAACAAACATAGCTACTCGACGTCCCACTAGTTATGGGCTCACGCGTTAAGTTTGCCTTGATCGGCAGTCGCGATGTCCCAAGATTCTGCCACTTATACTTTATGCATCAGTATCAGGCGTGCTTTAGTCGCATAAAACGCGAGGGTTCTAACGTCCATGCCGTCAGCCGGTTGGCGCGGCCTCTGATGGCTTCGGAAATAGCGCGTGGCGAAGCTCAATCTGCGATCCGGTTGGGCGGGTGTGCCTTGTGCGGAAACGCGCGATCGTTTCGATCGCGGCAAGGGGTGTAGGCCCCTCGCCAAGCGCAAGAGGAGCATGGCTGCGGATGGCGTCGGCTATCCGCGATTGGGCGAAGGGCACATCGCCGTCGAGCACATAGCCCAGCATGCACCCCACAGGCTGTTGTTCGGCATACTGCTCGGTGAGAAAACGCATCATGCCTTTGGTGACATACACGGTAGCCAGGGAACTGCGGCTCTTGCCGTTGATCACGTTGAGTCGCTTGCACTCGTAGGCCAGGTAGCGCTGTCGATCCCAGTCGAAGAGCACGGCAATATCGATGATACCTTTGCTGAACTTCGACCCGTCTGCGGCAAGGCCGAACGGCTCGAACTGATATTCGACCCAGTGGCACAGCCGGCGCACCACGACATCCTTGGCGAGGCGATCGACGAGGTTGATGGTGATGTCATCTTCGCCGGGCTGCCCGGGTAGTACCGCCATGCAGTCTGGCCACGCCGCCGCGATCCTCTCCAGGAAGCGGTCATCGAATGAAACGAAGTTGTCGACCCATCTCTGCACGTCGCCGATCAGCATCAGTCCGCGCCTCGCTGTCGCGGTAGGGCGGCGGCATGCTGGAGGTCGAGCGCTATTCCGTCGGCGTCGGCGAGCGCGGTGGAGCGTAGCCAGAAGCGCATTTGCATGGGCTTGATGAGGTAAAGACAGTCGCCGACGAAAACACGCAGGTCTGGCATGAGCTGGAAATTGCCATCCATGGGCCTGTGGATGTGGGATGCGAGTCGCTCGAGTACGTCGCCGAGCTCGCCGGCCGCATCCTCGGCATAGTCTTCATGGCCGCCCAGGTGCAGACGAAGGATCGCCAGGTCAGCGCCGCGCGCGACGAGGCGCGCATCGATCTTTTTGCCTTTGAACCAGTCCGCGAGGCTGGCCGCCAACGTGTGGGCGTATAGCGCCCGCTGCTGTTGGTCCGGCGCGCCCCATAGTTTCGGGAAGTGGCCTTCATGGGGCTGAAGCGCGGGCAGGATAGCCTCGACGGTATCGTCTATCAGCGCGATTTCATCGGGCGACAGGCAGAAGTATTGGTACGCTAGCTGGTCGATCGTCCGCAGGGTCTCGCCGTCGTCGACTTGCATCGAGAACGGCTCGTTGGAGCGTTCACGTGCGTCGTCCACCATCGCGATTAACTTAAGGGCGGCCTGCGCGGCTGCGGTTGGATCGGGGACATCGTTGGGCGATGGAAACGGCAAATGTAGCAGGTCGGCCTGCTGGACTTCGGGTCGATCCGAGCCGAACGAAGCGGTGCCATGAAAGGCGTACCAGACCGCCACGCGACTATTGAGTATCGCGGTCAGCAGCTTGGCGCGGTCACTTTCGCCCTTCGGCACCACGATCGCCTGGAAAATATGCTGGAAGGTCAAAGGCTGATCGCAATAGGCGGCGCGAAGACGGTTCTGCGACGTCTCGACTCCACGCGGGATAAGAATCCGCGAGCCCTCAAACCCGGCCTCGAATCCGCGACGGCGAACCGTCGATGATGCGGCAGGCAGCAAGCCCTCCACGGTCTGAGCCAGGCGTGAGTAGGCCGCAATTGGCAGGTCCGGCAGCTGGCCGACATATGCGCTTTCGAGTGGAGGCGCATCGCTATCGCTGTCTTCATTGAAGGGCTGATAGCCTTGCCCGATGACCCATCGGTCGCCCGGCTCTTCGCGGCGGCGACTCAGGCCTCCAAAATCTTTGACGAAGGCCTCCAGCTTTGGAAGCCTTGCGAGATAGCCGAAGAGTTTGGCGTCCGGCTCGCGCATCCAAAGGCGCTGCTTGAAGATGAGCGGGTTATCGAGAACCGCGCCCACCCCGAGCGAGGCTTTGTCCGCGCTGCTCAGCGTGATGACACGCTTGATGCGCAGGTTGAGGTCGGCCTTTGGCGCCCAATAATCGAATCGATAGGGGAAATTGTCCGGATTCGCGATGCCGTAGACGATCAGGGCTGCGGGGCGATGGGCTTTCTCGAAAAGCTGAAATCGAAGGTCAGCGAAGTTGATGATGCGGCGGACCTGGGATTTCCGGAAGAACGCATCACGTGCCTCGACCGTCTTTTGGGCGTGGTTGTGCAAAAATCCCATCGCCGGCAGCAGGAACGCGATCAGGCCGCCGTCGGCGAGATGCGACAGGGCCTTCCAGCTGAACGCCCAGGCGTCTTCGCCGCCAGGCATGGGATGGCCAGCTTTCTTGCTCCACTGCACAGAAGAACGCGCCAGACCGCGGCGGCTGGTCCATGGCGGATTGCCGATGATGACCTCGTATCGGGCGCCAGCAGGTGACACTTCGAAAAAGTCGCGGCAGACGAGAGTCTTGCCCCAAAGTTCCGGGAGGAGTTTCCCCCGGGTGATGAGCTTTCGGATGTCGCGCGGCGACACCTCCTCGAGGAGGGCCACGTAAAGCGAAAAAACGGCGACTCGAACGGCGCCGCCATTCAGATCCCAGCCATGGATCTGGCTCAGCAAGGACAGCAGCGTCTCCCAGGAAATCGTCTGCGTCTTGTGCTTGGCGCGCCAGTGTTCGCAGAGTCGTTGGAATGAGCGGACGAGGAAAACGCCGGAACCGCAAGCAGGGTCGAGGAAGTTTCCTGTCGTCCTTATCGCATCCGGCAACATCTCCCACGCTTGGGAAACGACTGTGTCGGCGAGGAACATAGGCGTGTAGTAGGCGCCGTTGGCGCGTCGTTCAGCCTCGCGTTCACCTAGGAACCGATCGTAGACGGCGCTGACGAGCTCGATCGGGATATAGCGGAAGTCATAGCCCCAGAACCGTTGCTGTCCGGAACGAGCCATTTCTTCACGGCCTGACCGGAACCGCGCCAGGATCGTCAGATGCGCTGGCGTGACTTCTGGTGCCTCGCCCGTGGCCTCGAAGGAGCACGGCGCGACGAACAGATCGCCGTTGAAATCCGCGTGGAGGGTCCGGAAGAAGGACCGGAAGAGATTCACGTTGCCGGTTTCCAGCAGCGCCGAAAAACTCGCCGCGCTCTTCTCGGAGACGGCGGCAAAGTAGGTGGGGGTTACGATCTCCCGGTCCTCAAGGTAGGCGATAAACATCGCCTGTATGAGCAGGGCTTGGGCCGCATCGGGAGCGAGCGCGGCCTTCTGCAGGAGGTCATGCGACGCATTCAGATTGTCGAGGAGTACCTGATCGATGCGTTCTTTCGGGGGGAAATACTCGCCGTAGTCTTTCCACAGACGTCCGGATTCCGCGCCGTAAATAAGGTTCTGAAACCGCAGCGCTTCCGTCGTTAGGCTGAGGCAATCGATGAGGCAGCGGGTCTCGAAGGCGTCGCCCGGATCGCTCAACGGAGTACGGGCAAGCGAAAACGCTCTGAGCGTATCGTCGGCGATAACCAGCAACAGGCTGGCCAAGCCCTGATTCCAGAGTGCGCCGTGAAGATCGACAATAGCTGCGCGGTCGTAGTGATCGGTTTCCAGGATCGCGACGGTTGGGACGCCTTGGACGCAGAAGATCGCCGATACACCCATCTCGGTGAGGGCGGCTCGGATAGCCGACGCGTGCGGCACGTCGCTGACGGCCTCGGCTGACTCGTAAAGTTCAGGCGAGCGACGATGTGTGAGACCCAAGCGGTCTTTCCACTCTGGCGCCAATGCGGATGCCCGGGTCGTGGTCATGCGCGTTTGCTGCGCCGTTGAGGCTGCATGCCGACGGAGGTCGGGGGAAACTGCAGATGCCCCTGCACTTGATCGACTTCCGTCGCGGTGAGCGCCGCGCGCAGGCGCGCTATGATCGGCGCGCACGGTACGCAGAGGGTAGAAGCGTCTGGCGCGCGACGGGCAAGGCTTGCATCGACCAAGCGGAAGTTGTCCGCTTCGATCAAGGCGACGCAGTTTTCAAGTGAGAGCCAGGATTTCTCCCCGCACTCTTTGAAAAGCTGATCGAAACGGTCGCCCACCGCTCCCACGCGCACCCCGAAGTCCCGGACAAGTTCGGTGACGATCGCCATGGCCACAACGTCCCCAGGCGTGAAGCTGGGGGCGTGTCCTTTGTGCAGAGCCAAGGCGGGAATTGCGTCCCGCCAGGTGCGAAAAGCATCCACGGAGATGGAAAGCAGTTCGCGTATCTGGCTTTGAGTGTAGCGCATCGGAACATATTAGTGCGGAACGGGCACCAGATCAACACGGGGTCAACCCCGTGTTAGTTCTTTATATGTTCTCAATTCAAGGCGGGTCGATGCTCCTGTCGTTTCCATACCAATGCGCTTGCAACATCCTTGGCCGGCGACCTACCAATGGCAGCACCTGCAAGGGCGATTGCGACTGGCTGATCAGCCGTCAGCGATGTCAAAGGCTACCCATTCTCGCAAAGAAGCAGTACCCTACCGTTCTGATGACAGTAATATTTGTGAGTCTTGTAGCGATCTGGTCTCGTCGTAGAAAGGGCGTAGGAAGTGCAATCGACGCTGATAGATGCTGAAGCCCCGAAAAAAAGTTCGCAGCAGATTTGCCAATAAAATCAAAAGCGTAGCATTTTGACGGCCGCGCAATCGGAAAATGACCGTCACCTCAGGTGCTTACCGCATATTTTTCAAAGGTTTATGGGCAGTTTAAACAATCGAATGGGAGTGATGGCGGGCGGCAGAGCTTTCAGGTGCGCCCAAGTTTAATTCGTCAACGGGGTTATGGAACCCGGTCCATGCCCCCATATGCAAGACATCGCGGGCAGGGCTGATCGTAGGCGCCCGCGGCCGAGAGACGCATGCGCTCCCGCTTACATCCGGTTGGAGCGGCGCCATGGACCTCAACTATCTTCTTGCACGTCACCAGATTTCGCTGATGCGGGCCAAATCCACGGCTTGCGAAGACGCACAACTGTCGCATCGCGGCATGGCGCGGGGCTATGCTGGTCAGATCCGCCAGTTGCAGCAGCGGCTGGGAACGGGCGCGCTGCCGCTCGTACAGGGCTGACGGCGTGCACAGACAGAGTCTGCTCACGTCTGACGGGTTGGCCCGGAGTGGAAAGGTCATGATGACGACACAGATGCTCGATGGAGGTGTTCGGCGTTGAGCGACGACCATCTTGACGGCGCACCCGTCGCAGCCCCGCGCCCGAAACGCCGGCTCTTCCACAAATCGACGGCGCGATTGTCGCCAGAGGCGGTCGAACGGCAGAGCCGAGTCACGCTGCTGGCCTGGAACATGATGGGCGCTGACGCGGCGATCGCATTCCTCAACGGTTATCATGATGTGCTCGAGGGCAGGCCGCTGGATCTGGCGGTGGCCAGTGCTGCCGGTTGCGACGCGGTTGAGCAGGCAATTGCCGCGCGCGCCGCTGGCGCATAGCTTTCCCTGATGGGCAAACGGCTGAAGCACGCCGGGGATGCCCTTGCTTGTTCGCCCTGCGCTCCCCACATGCAAGTGGCTACAGTCGCAAATCGACGGTTCTTGGAGCTTTGCGGCCCCCTTTTCCTTCAGTCTGCACCGCGGCACCGGGCACGCCGGTTGTCGGTCTGCCCGCCAAGGAAAAGGATATTCACATGAGCACCATCGGAACCGTAAAGTTCTTCAACGAACAAAAGGGCTATGGCTTCATCTCGCCTGACGCTGGCGGGGGCGACGCCTTCGTCCACATTACTGCCGTCGAACGCGCCGGCATGACCACGCTGCAGCAGAACCAGCGTGTTTCCTACGACCTCGAGCAGGACAACCGCGGCAAGACATCCGCAGTCAACCTCGTCGCGGCGGACTGACCGAGTTACCCTGGCACGGCGGCGTCTGTTCGGGCGCCGCCGATCCTCGCGGGAGATCGCGCTTTTGAGTACGCTTGCCGAAACCTATCGCGGCCATGCCGCCCGCGCGACGGCGGAAGCCGAAGCCACCACGCTGGAAAATGTCCGCGAGCGCAATCTGCGTGCGGCGCGCGCCTGGTTCGAGATGGCGGACCGCCAGGATCGCACCGAACGGGCGCGGCTGGTCCGCGAAGGCAAACTGACGCTGCACGATTCCAAATAGTCTCCTCCTGGCTTCCCGCATTCCGGAAATTCGTTGCGTCGGTTGGCCATTCAACTCGCTGGGCCAGGACGAGGCAATCGGAGGGGTCTGTCTCATCGCCGAATGATCGCGTAAGCAGCCCCCTTTGCAGCCGGGGTCTGTTGGGCGAATGCGCACTTTGTGTTTCGTGCTGGGTGATCAGCTGAGCCCGGACATTTCGGCGCTGCGCGGCGCCGACCCCTCCCGCGACGTCGTCCTGATGGTCGAGGTCGCCGAAGAGGCAGTCTATGCCGCGCATCACAAGAAGAAGCTCGCCTTCATCCTGGCAGCCATGCGCGCCTTTGCTGACGAGCTGCGCGGTCTTGGCTGGACGGTCGATTATGTGCCGATGGACGCGCCTGACAACGGCGGCTCATTCGGCGCAGAGCTGGCGCGCGCGATGGCGCGGCACAGGCCCGGCCGTGTGGCGCTGACCGAGGCAAGCGAGTGGCGTGTGCGGCAGATGCAGGCTGGTTGGTGCGAGCGCTACGGCAGCCTTATGGACCTGCGGCCCGACGATCGTTTCATCTGCGGGATCGATGAATTCGGGCGCTGGGCAAAGGGACGCAAGCAGCTGCGCCTTGAGCATTTCTATCGCGAGATGCGGCGCAAAACGGGGCTGTTGATGGAGGGCGACAAGCCCGCCGGCGGCCGCTGGAACTTCGATACTGAAAACCGCAAGCCTGCCCGCGCCGATCTGTTCATGCCCATGCCGGTCAGGGTGCCGCCCAGCGATACCACGCGCGCGGTGCTTGATATGGTGGCCGCGCGCTTCGCCGAAAATTTCGGCACGTTGGAGCCCTTCTGGTTTCCGGTCACTCGCACCGATGCCGCTCGCGCGGTCGATCACTTCCTGCGCCACGCGCTGCCGCATTTCGGGGATTTCCAGGACGCGATGCTGCGCGGAGAACCCTTTCTACATCACAGTCTGCTGTCGCCGCTGATCAATGTGGGGCTGGTCGATCCGCTGGATCTGTGCCGCCGCGCCGAAGCCGAATATCGCGCCGGCCGCGCGCCGATCAACGCAGTGGAGGGCTTCGTCCGCCAGATCATCGGCTGGCGCGAATACGTGCGCGGGATCTACTGGCTGGGAATGCCGGGCTATACCGAGCGCAACGCGCTGAACGCGCACCGGCCCTTGCCGGCGCTCTATTGGTCGGGCGAGACCGACATGGCGTGCATGGCGGAAGCGATCGGGCAGACCCAGACCCATGCCTATGCCCACCATATCCAGCGGTTGATGGTGACCGGGAACTTCGCCCTGATCGCCGGTATCGACCCGCATGCGCTGCATTCATGGTATCTGGCGGTCTATCTGGATGCGTTCGAATGGGTGGAAGCGCCCAACACCATCGGGATGAGCCAGTATGCCGATGGCGGTTGGCTCGCTTCCAAGCCCTATGCCGCATCGGGCGCCTATATCGACCGGATGAGCGACTACTGCGGCGGCTGCCGGTACCGCGTCAAGGAGAAGGTGGGTCCGGATGCCTGTCCCTTCAACGCGCTTTATTGGCATTTCCTGGCACGGCATCGGAATCGGTTTGCGGGCAACCCGCGGATGGCGCAGATGTACCGCACCTATGATCGGTTCACTGAGGCGCACCGCGCGGCGCTGAACGATCAGGCGGACCGGTTTCTAGCGTACCTCAGCCATCAAGGCACCGATCGCGGCTGGCGCGGTTAGGGCCCCTGCCGCGCGGTTTTCGCCTGGGCGCGACAGCGATCGGAACAGAATTTCACCTGCTCCCAGTCACGCTCCCACTTCTTACGCCAGGTGAAGGGGCGGCCGCAGGCAAGGCACGGCTTACTGGGCAGATGCGCCTTTTTGGGCTTGGTCGGTGGGGCGTCGCGACGTGGCATGGCGCGCCCCAAGCATGGCGCGCGGCAACGCGCAAGCGATCAGCCCGGCAGGCAACCGCGATGCTCCTCCTTCACGGCCGAGCTGTTGCGATAGGCCTTCACGAACGCGGCATAGGCGGCGTCGCGCGCCGGCTGCGGGCGGGCGTCATAGGTGACCATCGTCATCACGGCGCTATCGTCATAGACCAGCTTGCCGCCCTCGCGCTTCATCATCCGCACATAGGCGACCCTGGTGCCGCTCTTGCGCGCGGCGTACCAGGCGCCGTGATCGGCCACCGCTTTCTTGAACGCATCGAGCTGGCCGGGCTTGACGATGTTGTAGCGGAAGGTGACGACCTTGCCCGCGCAGCTCAGGCCCTCAGCCGGGCTAGTGTCCTGCGCCGCAGCGCTGCCGATGGTGGCCAAGGCCAGCATGCCCGCGATGATCAGCCTGTTCATCATTGCCCCCTTCCATTCCCGTTTCATATGAACGCGTTGCAATGCTGACACGCGCCGCTGCCCTGCGCAAGCTGGACGCGGGCCTCATCCGCGCCTAAGCGGCCTCGTCATCATTTCGCGACAGGGATTGATCGGGCTTTATGGGATTTCGCTGTGGTATTGTCGGGCTGCCCAATGTCGGCAAGTCGACGCTGTTCAACGCGCTGACCGAAACGGCGGCGGCGCAGGCGGCCAATTATCCCTTCTGCACGATCGAGCCCAATGTCGGCAATGTCGCGGTGCCCGATCCGCGGTTGCACCAGCTGGCCGGCATTGCCCAGTCGGCCAAGGTGATCGAGACGCAGCTGGGCTTCGTCGACATCGCCGGCCTCGTGCGCGGCGCATCGAAGGGGGAGGGGCTGGGCAACCAGTTCCTAGGCAATATCCGCGAGGTGGACGCGGTCGTCCATGTGCTGCGCTGTTTCGAGAATGGCGACGTCACCCATGTCGAGGGCAAGGTCGATCCGATTGCGGATGCCGAGACGGTGGAAACCGAATTGATGCTCGCCGATCTGGAAAGCCTGGAAAAGCGCGTGCCCAACCTCGCCAAGAAGGCGGCGCAGGGCGACAAGGAGGCGAAACCGGCGGCAAGCGTGCTGGGCCAGGCGCTGGACCTGCTGCGCGAAGGGCGCCCGGCGCGGCTCACCGTGCCCAAGGACGAGGATGAACGCCGCGCCTTCGCGCAGGCGCAGCTGCTCACCGCCAAGCCGGTGCTTTACGTCTGCAATGTCGAGGAGGCGAGCGCTGCCCACGGCAATGCGCTTAGCGCCCGCGTGTTCGAGAAAGCCGCCGCCGAGGGCGCGCAGGCGGTGATCGTGTCGGCGGCGATCGAGGCCGAGATTGCGACGATGGCCGCCGAGGATCGCGGGGAGTTTCTGGCCGAGCTGGGCCTTGAGGAAACCGGCCTCGCGCGCGTGATCCGCGCCGGCTACGCGCTGCTCGACCTGATCACCTTTTTCACCGCCGGCCCAAAGGAAGCCCGCGCCTGGACGGTGCACAAGGGCGCCAAGGCCCCGCAGGCCGCCGGCGCGATTCACAGCGATTTCGAGCGTGGCTTCATCCGTGCCGAAACGATCGCCTTTGCCGATTATGTCGCGCTGAAGGGCGAGGCCGGCGCACGCGAGGCCGGCAAGCTGCGCCAGGAAGGCAAGGACTATGTCGTGCAGGACGGCGACGTGATGCTGTTCCGGTTTAACGTGTGAGTCTTGGATCAGCTTTTGGGCGTGTTGTTGCGCAGTAATGCGAGCAGCGGTGTCAGGTATGCCAATGGCGGGTATGCGCCAGCCAGTACCGACAAATAGCTGGCAATGCTAATGAATACCGCCATCGTGCCGCGCTCGCCGGCGGATTCTAGGCCCTTATTGATGCCCTTGTCGACAGCTGCAACCTTAGTTTTGATGAAATCAAGCGCAATCTGGCCGGCCGTCGCAAGGACATTGCTCAGGCCCCCCAAAAAGCGCTTCCGATAGGTTTGCATGGCCGGCATCTCGGGATCGGTCGCGCGTTCTTCATCGGCGGCGTCGTCGCCCATCTCACTCAGCGCGCTGTTAACCTCGGCTTCGGCGGCATCATGAAGTCGAATGGCGTCAGCAACCTGGCGTGCGGCAGCAAGCGCCTCGGGAGGCACCTCATGTCGGATATCGGCATCGGCGATATATGCCAGCCATTCGTCGAATTGCGGCAGTAGCGCGCCAACCGTCGTGTTAAGCGCGACCAGATCAGCCGCGCGATCGGCCATCAGCAACTCGTCAGCGCGCAGTGCAAATTGTTGCAGATACTCAGCTTGCACGCCCAGACCGATCGGATTGAAATCGGCGAATTCATTCCCGAGCGCGGCCGCGAGTCGATCAATCATCCGGTTGAGGCGCGGCAGATTATTGGCCGGGCCATCGTTCATATAATCGTCGAGAGCTTTGCGGATCGCATTCCAGGCATCCCGGCGGCGCAGGTCCTGCGCCGGATTGTCAGAATGCAGCGGCGCCTGCATGCGCGCAACGCGGCCATCGCGGGCAAAAGTTTGCAACTCGTGAGGATGCTGCGCCGGGATGTTTAGAGGGGCCAACTCGTTTATAGTACGTTGAATATCACGGTTGATTTCGGCCGCGTCGCGCTCCCAAAAGCCTTTGTCTTGCTGGGCAGTTCTATCAGCGAGCCATGATTGCACTCGTGCGTCAGTATCGGCAGGCAATGCAAAAGCGGAGGAGTGCCCTTCTATGCGCCTTTCAAACCAGCGCTGCCAAAGATCATGGCTAGGATCGGCACGCAATAACGTGCGCTGCGCCACTTGCCACGATTCGTTAAACCACATTGGAGTGTGATTTGGCCAAAGTGGCATTTCTACTATGGCCTTCGCCGGGTTTTCCATGAAATTTTGTGCTTCTAGCAACTGCCGATCCCCAGAAATGCTATCCCATAAGTCTTGAGGCGCTGCGTTGATCGCCTTTGCGGCGGCTATCGCGCGGTTAACACAGGCAATCATTGAAGGCACCGCGCCGTGAGACATTGCGGCAAACGCTGCGCCAGCCATCGTCAAGACTGCAAGCACGTCCGACGAGCTGGGCAACGGTCCGACGAGGGCGTTTCGATCTACCGAGGCGGCGACAAATTCGAGATCAAAGCCCGTAACGGGGCCGGCCATAACAAAATCTTTAGAGATTAAATGGTTGGCTGCAAAGGCGATGCTGGCCGCCCGAAAAACACGGGTGAAGCTTCTGTCAAATCGTTCGGTAAGGGCCAAAGGCAATACACGTAATGCAACGCGGCAAGTTATGGCCCGACCCCAAGCGTCGGGACGGTGTTTCACCCAGCGCTCAAAACCGTCAATGTCTGCAATCATCGTCATCCGCGCCAAAGTCAGTCACAAGCGTGAAAAACGCAATCAAAAGCGATCCACAAGACATTAACTGAAGGCATGCGGCGGCTGTCACACTTTTGTCGCTAAGCCAGCCCATAGCGCGGGCCATGCGTTTGATCAGCCGGATTGCTGCCGCCCTACTCGCCGCCGGTCTTCAGGCGTGCGTCACTCAGCCGGTCACTGCACCCAACCGGGTTGCCCCAGCCGCCGCAGAGGTCCGCGCGCCCGTTACCATTCTGGTATCGATCGACGGGTTCCGCGCCGATTATCTTGCGCGCGGCGTGACGCCCAATCTGTCGGCGCTGGCCGATGCCGGCATTTCGGCGGCGATGCGGCCGAGCTTTCCGTCGATCACCTTTCCCAATCACTATACGCTCGTCACAGGGCTCCGCCCCGATCGCAGCGGCATTGTCGGCAACCGGATGGAAGACCCGGCCTATCCCGGCCAGCTGTTCACGATGCAGAGCGACCAGAGCTTCTGGTGGACCCAGGCCGAGCCGATCTGGGTGACGGCGGAAAAAGCGGGCATCCGCACCGCCACGATGTTCTGGCCGGGATCGAACGTCGATTTCGGCGGTGTGCGACCCAGCGACTGGCAGCAGTTCGCCGGCGCCGTCAGCAACCGGCAGCGGGTGGACGCGATTATCGACTGGCTCCGCCGCCCGGCCGCCACTCGCCCCGCCTTCCTGACGCTCTATTTCGACGAGGTGGACCATGCCGGGCATGATTTCGGCCCGGACGATGCCCGTACCACTGCGGCGGCCGCGAGCGTCGATGCGGCAATCGGGCGGCTGCGCCAGGAGTTGGCGGCGCTGGGCCAGCCCGCCAATCTGGTGATCGTGGCCGATCATGGCATGGCGGCGACCAGCGCGGATCGCGTGATCCCGCTCGATCGCGTGGCGCCGCCGGGCAGCTTTCGCGTGATCACCGGCGGTCCCTATGCCGGGCTTGAACCGCAGCCGGGGCAGGAGGCAGCACTCGCTGCCGCGCTGCTGGCGCCGCATGATCATATGCGCTGCTGGCGGCGGCAGCAGGTGCCCGTGGCGCTGCACTACGGCCAGAATCCGCGCGTACCGAGCTTCATCTGCCTGGCCGATATTGGCTGGCTGATCGTGGAAAGGGCGCCGCCGCCCGACAAGCAGGGCAAGACCGGCGGCGCGCATGGCTATGATCCGGCCGCGCCCGAAATGGCGGCACTGTTTCTTGCCAGCGGCCCGGCGATCCGGCCGCTGGGGCGCATTGCCAGCTTCGACAATGTCGACATCGCGCCGCTGCTGCGCGACCTGCTGGGGTTGCCGCCCGGCAAGGGGCTGGACGGCGACGACGCGCCCTTTCGCGCTGCGCTCGGCCGCTGACGGATCATTCTGTCGGGGCGCAACCATTGCCCCCGGTTCCGATCACGCTAGGGTGGGGGCCGCAACCCAGGAGTAACTCCCGATGCTGATTGCCGCGCTGGCGCTGGCAGCCGATAGCTGCCCTGCGACCCCGCCTGTCTTGCCTCCACCCTTTGCCGGCTGGCAACGCGGGGCTGCCGGCATGATGGCCTCGGCCGCGTCCGATGACCGCCGGGCGATGCCGCTGCCTCTTGGCCAGCGCGTTGAGGTGAAGCTGCTCAGCATGGCGTCGGTCGATTTCGATGTGGCGCCCGAGGGCACGGCGCCCGGCCGCGAGGGCGGGCTGCTGATGCTCGTGGTGCCGGCGCCCGGGCGCTACCGTGTGATGCTCGGCGGCCCGGCCTGGATCGACCTGGTGGCCGCGGGCAAGCCGCTCGCCTCGGTCGGCCATGATCATGGCCCCGCCTGCTCGGGTATCCGCAAAATGGTTGATTTTCAGCTTGCCGCCGGCCGCTACACGCTTCAGCTTTCGGGTGCCCAGACGGCGACCATCGCCGTGATGGTGGTGCCGGTCGTGAACGAAGGAAACCAATGATCTTTTTCGAGGATGTCGAGGTTGGCGCAGTTCAGCGCTTCGGCAGTTATCAGGTCACCCGCGAGGAAGTGATCGAGTTCGCCGGCAAATATGATCCGCAGCCCTTCCACCTGTCGGACGAGGCGGCGGCGCAGACCTATTTCGGCCGCCTGTCGGCCAGCGGCTGGCACACCTGTGCGATGATGATGGCGATGCTCGTGGAGAATATGAAGAGCCATCAACAGGCCAGCCTTGGCTCGCCGGGGCAGGACGAATTGCGCTGGCTGCAGCCCGTCTATCCGGGCGACACGCTCCACTGCGAGACCGAGGTGCTCGAGAAGCGCCGCTCGCAAAGCCGGCCGGAAATGGGCAGCTATCGCAGCCGCATCACCGTCAAGAACCAGCATGGCGAGGCGGTGATGACGACGGTCGCCATCGGCCTGATCCGCACGCGATCGGCCGAATAGGCGGGCGACGCTTGCGCCTGCCAGCCGCGCGCGGCAGGGACGGGGCGACAGAATAAGGGAGGGTTGCATGAAATTCTGGGCACTCGCGCTGGCGGGCATGGTGGTGGCGGGCCCGGCGCTGGCCGCGCCCAAGCAATATGGTGCGCTGGCAATCGACGCGAAGGGCGCGCGCATCGCGACCGTGGAGGGGGAGGGGCATGCCCGCGTCGTGCTGCGCGCCGCGGCGGACGGCCGGGTGCTCGACACGCTCGATCCGTGCCCGGTGTGCAGCTATTCAGGGCTGACCTTTGCTGCGGACGGCGCGCTGGCATTTCTGGCGCGTGATCGCAGCGCCGGCACGGTAACGCTGGAACTGAGCCAGGGCGGCGCGACGCGACCGGTGGCCACGGTGAAGGGCATTGCCCAGACGCCGCGCTTTTCACCCGATGGCCGGCGGATCGCGCTGCTGGTGACGATCGGCGCGGCGAAGGAAGCAGGCGCGGCGCAGGCCGGGGTGCGCCAGGTCGGCGAGATCGGCGCGCGCAACGACGAGCAGCGCCTTGCCGTGTTCGAGCGCGGCGCGGCGGCGCTCGCTTCGGAGGCGATCAGCCCGGTCAGCCCCGCGGGCCGCTATGTCTATGAATATGACTGGCTGCCCGATGGCAGCGGCGTGGTGGCGACTACCGCGCTCGGCAATGGCGACGCCAACTGGTGGGTGGCAACGCTCGACCGGATCGATATCGGCAGTGGCGCCGTCATGACCATCGCGCGGCCCAAGCTGCAGATGAATTTTCCGCGCGTTTCGCCCGATGGTCGGACGGTTGCGTTCATCGGCGGGGTGATGAGCGATTTCGGCTCGGTCGGTGGCGATGTGTGGACGGTGCCGCTGGCCGGCGGCGCGCCCGCCAATCTGACCGAGGGGCAGAAGGCGACCGCGCTCAGCCTCGACTGGACCGATGCCGGCCTGCGCGCGGTGGTGCTGCGCGGCGACCAGATGCAGCTTGCCCCCGTCGGCGCACAGGGCTTTGGCCCCGCCGCTTATTCGGCCGCCGTCAACATGGCCGCGGGCGACGGGCGGGCCGCGTTCAGTGCCGATGGCCGCCATGCCGCCAGTGTCATCCAGAGCTTCACCGTGGCGCCGGCCATCCATGCCGGGCCGCTCAGCGCGCTCAAGCAGCTGACGCATGACAATGACGGCGAAAAGCCGCTGGTCAGCGCGCGCAGCCTGAGCTGGACGCAGGACGGCTTCACCTCGCAAGGGTGGCTGCTCGCGCCGGCAGGGGCAGACCCCGCCCAGCGCGCGCCGATGATCACCATCGTCCATGGCGGACCGGCGGCGGCGCATCTGCCCGGCTTCGTCTCGGGCGGCACCAATGCCCAGCTGCTGAAGGCGGGCTATTATCTGTTCCTGCCCAACCCGCGTGGTTCCTATGGCCAGGGTGAGGCTTTCGTCGCCGCCAACAAGCGCGATTTCGGCGGCGGCGACCTGCGCGACATTCTGGCCGGCATCGATGCGGCCGAGAAAGTGGCGCCGATCGACGATGCGCGGCTGGGGCTGATGGGCGGCAGCTATGGCGGCTTCATGGCGATGTGGGCGAACACCCAGACCAACCGCTTCAAGGCGATCATCGCGTCGGCCGGCCTCAGCAACTGGATCAGCTATTACGGCACCAACGGCATCAATGAATGGATGATCCCCTATTTCGGCAAGTCGGTGTATGAGGATTATGAGGCGTACAAGGCCGTCTCCGCCATCTATGTGATCGGCCAGGCCAAAACGCCGACCTTCATCTATGTCGGCGAGCGCGATATCGAGGTGCCACCCACCCAGTCGGTCGAATATTGGAACGGACTGAAGGCGCATGGCGTGCCGACCAGCCTGGTGATCTATGCCGAGGAAGGCCACGGCATCCGCAACCCGGCCAATGCCGCCGATGTGCAGCGCCGCACGCTGGAATGGTTCGGCAAATATCTGGGGGCCAAGCCGCAGCCGTAACGCCCGGGTGAAATCGCGCTAGAGTTGGTCCATTTCAAACTGAATCCGTTCGTCCCGAGCGTAGTCGAGGGACGCGGTTGCGGGCGTGATGCCAAGGCCACGTGTCTCGACTTCGCCCGACACGAACGGTGATCGAATAAAATCGGGACAGACTCTAGCCCGCGTCGCCGGTGTCGGTTATCGCGCGGGCGATGGCGCATTTCCACGCCCCGACCCCGCACGGCCACGCGCACAGCCATCCGCACAGCCATGTCGATGCGGCCGATTATGGCCGTGCCTTTGCCATCGGCGTGGCGCTCAACCTGTCGTTCGTGGTGGTGGAGGCAGTGGCAGGGCTGGCGGCGGGCTCGGTCGCGTTGCTGGCCGATGCGGGGCATAATCTGTCGGACGTGCTCGGCCTGCTGGTTGCCTGGGGCGGGGCACGGCTGGCCCGGCGGCGGCCATCGCCGCGCTTCACCTATGGCTGGCGGCGCACCACCATTCTGGCGGCGCTCGCCAACGGGCTGTTCCTGCTGGTCGCGACCGGCGCCATCGCGCTGGAGGCGGTGCAGCGCCTGCTCGCGCCGCAGCCGGTCGCCGGGCAGATGGTGATGGCGGTCGCGGCGATCGGCATCGTCATCAACGCGCTCACCGCCTGGCTGTTCGCGGCCGGGCGTGGGGCCGACCTGAATGTGCGCGCGGCCTATCTCCACATGCTGGGCGATGCGGGCGTTTCCGCCGGGGTGGTGGTGGCGGGTGGTCTCGTATGGCTGACCGGTGCTTCATGGATCGATCCGGTGACCTCGCTCGTGGTGGTTGCCCTGATCCTGTGGGGCACCTGGGGCTTGCTGCGCGAGGCGGTGGTGCTGGCGATGGACGCGGTGCCCAGCGGCATCGATGCCGCCGCCGTCGCCGCGACGCTGCGCGCGCTGCCCGGGGTGGAGCGGCTGCACGACCTGCACATCTGGGCGATGAGCACGACCGAGGTTGCTTTGACCGCGCGGCTGGTGATCCCCGGCGGCCATCCCGGCGACAGCTTTCTGCGCCGCGCCGCAGACCTGCTGCATGACCGGCACGGCATTGAGCACAGCACGCTCCAGATCGAAATCGAGCGCGGCGATCCCTGCCGCCTGCACGGCATGGGCTGAACAATGGCGCGGTTCGACTTCACCATCCACGCGACCGATGGTGCGGCGCGCACCGGCGAGATCGCGATGGCGCGCGGCACCATCCGCACGCCCGCCTTCATGCCCGTCGGCACCGCCGCCACGGTGAAGGCGATGAAGCCGCAGGATGTGCGCGCAGGCGGCGCCGACATCATTCTGGGCAACACCTATCACCTGATGCTGCGCCCCACGGCGGAACGGGTGGCGCGGCTGGGCGGGCTGCACGGCTTCATGGGGTGGGACCGGCCGATACTGACCGACAGCGGCGGCTATCAGGTGATGAGTCTCGCCGACCTCACCACCCGCAGCGAGGATGGCGTGACGTTCAAAAGCCATCTGGACGGTGCCCGCCACACGCTCAGCCCCGAACGCTCGATCGAGATCCAGCGCCTGCTCGATTCGGACATCATCATGGCGTTCGACGAGCTGGTGCCGACCAGCAGCACGCGCGACGTGCAGGCCGCTGCGATGGCGCGGTCGATGCGCTGGGCGCGGCGCAGCCGGGCGGCGTTCGACGCAGGCGGCGCCCATGCCGAGCGCGCGGCGATCTTCGGCATCCAGCAGGGCGCGCTCGATGAAGGGCTGCGCCGGCAATCGGCCGAGGCGCTGATCGAGATCGGCTTTGACGGCTATGCCGTCGGCGGGCTGGCGGTGGGGGAGGGGCAGGCGGCGATGTTCGGCTGTCTGGACTTTGCGCCGGGCCAGCTGCCGGCGGACAAGCCGCGCTATCTGATGGGGGTGGGCAAGCCCGACGATATCGTGGGCGCGGTCGAACGCGGGATCGACATGTTCGACTGCGTGCTGCCCACCCGCTCTGGCCGCACCGGCCAGGCCTTCACCCGCAGCGGGCCGATCAACATCCGCAATGCCCGCTTTGCCGAGGATCAGGGCCCGCTCGACCCCGACTGCGCCTGCCCGGTCTGTGCGCGGTGGAGCCGGGCCTATCTGCACCATCTGGTCCGCGCAGGCGAAATTTTGGGCGCGATGCTGATGACGGAGCATAATCTTTTCTTCTATCAGGCACTGATGAACGATCTGCGCGGGGCGATTCAGGCGGGGCGGCTGGCCGCGTTCGCGCAGGCGTTCAGAGCCAGTTACGCGCGTGAGAGGATGACAGCATGACCGACCAGCCCCGACCCATCAACGAGATCGAAGTCGCCGCGATCAACGCCAAGAACATGGCCGAGGCGGCCGCGGCCCACCCCGAGGAGCCACAGGGCACATCGGTGCTGCCGATCGCCATTGGCCTGGGCATCGGCTCGGCGGCGCTGGCGGCGGCGCTGCTCTATGTGAACCACGCCCGCAAGAAAAAGTGACCGCGCAGCAGGTCGCGGCGGCGCGGCGTCACTTCAAGCTGATGGGTGGCGCGCGCGTGGAGACGGACCACGCGCAGATCGCGAGCGATCCCGGCCGCCCCAGCGTGTGGGATGCCAATCTTGCCTTTGCCAAGCCGGGGGCGGACCCGGCCCGCTTTCTGGCCGAGGTGCGCGAGCAGCTGGCGGGCGCGGACAGCCTGGTGGTGATTGCCGATGCGCTGACCGACCCGGCGATTGAGGCAGCGCTGGCGCTTGCCGGCTTTGCCGTGTGCCAGCAGCTGATCGAGATGGTCGCTGAGCGGATCGACCTCCCCGCGCCGCCGCCGCCGGTGTCGCTCATTCCCGTTGCCGATGACGCGAGCCGCGCGACCTTTGCGGCGCTGATCGAGGCCGACTTTGCCGAGGGGCGGCGCACCGGTGCGATGGACGCGGCGACGGCGGACGGCCTGATGGCGCAGATGCTGGGCCGGGCCGGCTATTATCGGATCATCATGTCCGGCGGTGTGCCGCAGGGCTATGGAATGGCGATGGTCTGTCCCGGCCGGCTGGGGCTGATCGAGAATCTGTTCACCCTGCCGGCGGCGCGGGGGCAGGGGCTGATGTCCGCCTTCATCGCAGCGGTGACCGAAGATTTGCGCGATGCCGGGTGCGACGCGGTGTTCCTGGACGCTCATGCCGACCAGCCGCCCAAGCAGCTTTATGCGCGGCTGGGATTTGTGCCGGTGGCGATGGCGCGGACCTGGGTGATGGCTGATTGACAGGGCTAAATCACTCAGCGACATTTCGCTGAAATCCTATCGGAGGGGATGCCAGATGATGCTTCGTGCCGCCTTGCTGCTGGGGGTTGCCGCGCTGCCTTTTGCTGCTGAAGCCGCTGGAAAACCGGGTCGGCCGGCGGCGGCGAAGGGGGGTAAAGTAGAGCGTCTCGTTTACACCGGGCGCACGCTTTCCAACGGGTTGCGCGTCTATGCCATCCGCGACACGTCGACCGCCAATGTCGCCGTCCATGTCTGGTATGATGTCGGCAGCAAGGACGATCCCAAAGGTCGTTCGGGCTTTGCGCACATGTTTGAGCATCTGATGTTCAAGGCGACGCGCAATCTTGTGCCAGAACAGTTTGATCGGCTGACCGAGGATGTTGGCGGCTTCAATAATGCCTCCACCGACGATGACTATACCAATTACTATGAGACCGTCCCCGCCAACCATCTGGAACGGCTGTTGTTCGCGGAAGCGGACCGGATGGCGAGCCTGGTCGTCGAGCCCAAGGTGTTCGCTTCCGAACGCGATGTGGTGAAGGAGGAGTTGCGCCAGCGCGTCCTCGCCCAACCCTATGGCCGGCTGTTTTATCTTTATTTTCCAGAGATTTCCTATGCCGCGCACCCCTATGCCCGGCCCGGCATCGGCAGCCTGGAGGATCTGGAAGCAGCCTCGATTGACGATGTTCGCGCCTTTCACGCCACTTATTACCGCCCTGACAACGCCGTCCTGGTCGTTGCCGGCAATTTCGACCCCAAGCAGCTGGACCAGTGGGTCGACAAATATTTCGCGCCGATCAAGCGCCCGACCACGCCCATTCCGCGCGTGACAGTGGCCGAGCCGCCGCGCACCGCCGCGATCACCCGCACGGTCTATGAAGACAATGTGCCGCTGCCGGCAGTGCTGATGAGCTTTCAGGTACCGCCGGACCGCGACGCCGACAATGCGCCGCTCGCGGTGCTGAACGCGATCATGTCCGAGGGGGAAAGCTCGCGCCTGTACGAAAGCCTGGTCTATCGTGACCAGCTGGCGGTGAATGCCGGCACCTTCATGAGCAGCCGCCAGTCGACCGGGGCGCTCGCCGTCTATGCGATTCTGGCCGGCGGCAAGACGGCGGCACAGGGCGAAGCGGCGCTGAAGCGCGAAATCGCCCGGCTGCGCGATGCGCCGGTCACGGCGGCCGAACTGGCCAAGGCGCGCAACCGCATTCTGACCAGCACGCTGCGCGCGCGCGAAACCGCCGACGGCAAGGCATCGGCGCTGGCCGAGGCGATCATCATCGATGGCGATCCGGCCGCCGCCGATCGCCAGCTGGCCGAGATTGCCGCCGTTACCGCCGCCGATGTGCAGCGCGTCGCACGCCGCTATCTGGGCGACAATCAGGCCGCCATCGTGCGCTATCTGCCGCGCAGCGCGCAAAGCCCCAAGGGCGACAGCATCGGCATCGGCGCCGGGGTTCAGGTCGCCGTGCTGGCGCCGCCGGCCAACATCACCGTCCACACCCCCGCGCCGGAGGCGGAACGGCTGCGCCCGCCGCCGCCCGCCGCCCCGGTCGCCCCGCGCGTGCCGCAGCCGGTCACCGCCACGCTGGCCAACGGGCTGAAAGTGGTGGTGGTGGAGCGGCACACGCTGCCGCTGGTTTCCGCCGTGCTGGCGGTGCCGGGCGGCGCGGCGGCCGATGGCAGCGCGGCCGGGCTCAACGCGCTGACCGCCGAACTGGTGACCAAGGGCACCAAGACGCGCTCCGCCACCCAGATCGCCCGCGCGGTGGAAGCGCTGGGCGGCTCGATCGACAGCAATGGCGACTGGGACGGGGCGACGCTGACCGTGTCGGTCAAGGCCGATCAGGCGGCGAAGGCGCTGGAAATCATGGCCGATGCCGCGCGCAACCCGGTGTTCGCGCAGGACGAGATTGACCGCGCGCGCAGCCAGACGATCGACGGCATCGGCGTGGAGCTGAAGGATCCAGCCCGGCTGGCCAGCTTCGTTGCCAGCCGCGCGGTGTTTGGCGACGGCGCCTATGGCAGCATGCTGACCGGCACGCCGGGATCGCTGAAGGCCATCACCCGCGCCCAGATCAGCGCCGCCTACACCCGCCACTGGCGCCCCGACCGGGCCACGCTGGTGCTGAGTGGTGATCTGACCGCCGCACAGGGGCTGGCGCTGGCGCGCAGCCATTTCGGCGGCTGGACGATGCCCAAGGCCCCCGCCGAGGCGACCCCCGCCATCACCGCGGCGACGACGCCGCGCGTGATCGTGGTCGATCTGCCCGGCACGGGGCAGGCGGGTGTGGTGATCGCGCGGGCCGGCATTGCCCGCAGTGCCCCCGGCTTCCACGCCGCGCAGGCCGCCAATGCCGTGCTCGGCACCGGCTTTTCGGCGCGGCTGAACCAGGAAATCCGCATCAAGCGCGGCCTTGCCTATGGCGCGGGCAGCAGCCTGGGCGCGCGCGCCGAAGGGGGCCAAGTCGCCGCGCAGACGCAGACCAAGAACCCGTCGGCGCCCGAAGTCGTGGGCCTTATTCTGGCCGAGATGAAGCGGCTGGGCACCGAGCCGGTGACCGAGGCCGAACTCGACACGCGCAAGCAGGTGCTGATCGGCAATTTCGGCCGCGCGGCGGAAACGACCGAGGGGCTGGCCGGGCTGATCGGCACCTATGTGCTGAACCATGTGCCGCTCGACGAGCTGCAGCGCTACACCCCCGCCATTGCCGGGGTGTCGCCGGCAGCGGTGCAGGCGGCGGCGGCCAAGCTGCTCGATCCGGGTGTCGCCAGCATCATCGTGGTGGGGGACGCCAAGCAGTTTGTCGATGAACTGCGCAAGACCTACCCCAATCTGGAACTGTTTGCGGCTGACAAGCTCAATCTGGATAGTGCTGGTCTGAAGTAAATCGCGTTCCAGTGCTGCCCTTGATTGGGGTGGCGCGGTGTGACCAATGGGTTACGTTAACCAATTATTGTATCACACTGGCACAGCGTTAAATCAGGGGCAGCAAAGCGGCCCATATTCTGCTATCGCGCGCCTTGGCTTGGGTTAGAGGCGTCGTCGTGGCTATTGGCATCGGCACTATGGGCAGCTGGGCGCCGCGCGCCGCCGCGCTGCTGGCGCTGGCGACCATCGGCTATTCGGCGCAGGCGGCGATCCGCGCGATCATCGATCATCTGCCCGCCAATATGAGCGAGCCGGCACCGCGCGGTTTCGACGCGCAGGACCATTTTCCGGGCGCCGCCCTGCTGTATGACGCGCCACTGCCGCCGGCCGAGCGGGCCGCCGCAACCGGCGCCGCGCCGGACTTTGCCGCGCCCGCCGCCGGGGTGACCGGCACCGCGCCGCTGCCCGATCTGCCGATGCCGTCCAACGCGGCGGCGCTCGCCATGGCCGATGGCACGATCAAGCCGGCCGCGCCCTTTTCGATGGCGCGGGCGAGCGGGCAGGACCTAGGCCGCGCGCTCAACTGCCTCACCACCGCCATCTATTATGAGGCGGCCAGCGAGCCCGATGCCGGTCAGCGCGCGGTGGCGCAGGTGATTTTGAACCGCGTGCGCCACCCGGCCTTTCCCGCCACCGTGTGCGGCGTGGTCTATCAGGGGTCTGAACGGGCCGGCTGCCAGTTCAGCTTCGCCTGTGACGGGGCGATGGCGCGGCAGCCCTCGCGCGCCGGCTGGGCGCGGGCGCTGCGCAATGCCAGCCTGATGCTGGCCGGCGGGGTGGAGGCAAGCGTCGGCACCGCCACCCATTACCACACCTATGCCGTGACGCCCGCGTGGAACCGCGCGCTGGTGATGACGGCGGCGATCGGCGCGCATTTCTTCCACCGGTGGAAGGGTTATTGGGGCACGCCCGCTGCCTTCGCGCAGCGTTATGCAGGCGGCGAGCCGGTGCCGGGGCCGCACCCGCGCGCGGTGCCGCTGCTGCCGCCGGTAACGATGGCCTCGGCCAGCCTGCCGCCCGCCGCGCTCGGCTTCCGCCCGCCCTCAGCACCGCTCACCGTGCCGCCTGCGCCGGTGACGGCACCGTCGAACATCCAGCCGGCCTATGCGGCCAGCGGTACTGCGCGCACCGACACGCTGCCGGACAGCCAGATCCTCGACAAATGGAAGGACAGCGGCAAACCGCTGCGCTGATCAGGCCGCGCCGTTCAGGACGAAGGGCACCACCTGTTCGGGCGCGGAAAATGTGGTGACCGGGCCAAGCGCGGTCAGCGCCTGCTGATTGGCATAGCCCCACAGCACGGCGGCCGCGTCGATCCCCACCTTGTTCGCTGCGGTCAGGTCGCGCGTTTCGTCGCCGATCGCCAGGCACGCCTCCAGCGGCGCGCGGGCGCGGCGGATGACCCGGCGAAAGCGCGGCGCCTTGCCGAACATCGACGCGCCACATTCCCAATGCGCGATGCGCGCCGCGTTGGTTTCGCCCAGGATCGCGCGGACATTATCCTCCGAATTGGAGGTGACGAGCGCAATCGTCACGCCGGCCGCCTCCAGCGTTTCGAGCAATGCGGGCACGCCGGCGAACAGCGCGATCTTGCCCGTCTCCGCCGCGAGGCGCCGGTGCAGGTGGCGCGCGATCAGCGGTATCTTCCAGCGCGGAATGCCCAGATGCTTGATCACCTCGCGCGAGGTGCGGCCGCGCAGGCCCTCGACCTCGTCGGGGTGGACATGGCGGAAGCGGAACCGGTCGGCCAGATCGTCGGCAATCGACAGGAACCAGTCGCCCGAATCCGCCAGCGTCCCGTCGAAATCGAAAATGGTCAGCGCATAGCGCGGGGTGGCGGTCATCACGGTCACCGGCGGCGGCGCGCGCCATCGGGCGGCGGGGCATTGGGGTCCACGCGCGGGCGCGCCATGCCGCGATCCAGCGTCAGCAATTCGCTGCGCACCAGCACGGCGTCGCGGTTCTTGTCGAACCGGGCAAAGGCGCGGTCGAACCAGAGCTGCAATTCGGCAAGCGTGATCTGGTTGTCGCCATTGCTGTCCACCTCAAAAGGGCTGGGCAGCGCATTGCGGTCGCCCAGCCAGCGTTCGGCCCAGTCGGCAAAGCTGATATAGCCCATCATCCCGCGGCCGCCCGTGTCGATGGTGGCATAGCTGCGCTTGAGGCAATTGGCCAGTTCGGCCGGGCTCACCCGCGCGTCGCCATCGCCGTCGCACGCCGCGATCATCAGCGCGACCGGCTCGGCGAAGATAGTGGCGGCCGGCTGGACGGGGGCGGGCGGCTGTGCACCCGGCGGCTGCGTGCCCGGCGGCTGCTGCGCGGGGGCAGCCGTCGCCGCCAGCCCCGCGAGCGCCGCAGCAAGGATCAGGTGGGATCGAGTCGGCATGCCACTTTCGCTAGGTGAGTGAGCGCCCTGACGTGTTCGCCATCGAGCGGGGACGGGGGCGTTCCGCGCCCTCGTAAATTCGCGCGGGGCCGTCGGCAAGGGCGAAGGCGCCAATCGGCGCTGCGCGGCTCAGTGGAGCTTCAGCTTTGGCCGGATGATCTGGTTGACATGGCCGATCACGATCATCGCCAGCCCCTTCACCCAGCCATGGATCGCGATGAGGTGCATCCGGTAGAGCGAGACATAGACGAAGCGGGCCAGCGCCCCTTCCACCGCCATGCGCCCGCCGATCAGATTGCCCATCAGGCTGCCCACGGTCGAAAAGCGGCTGAGCGACACCAGTGAGCCATGGTCCTGGTACACGAACGGGCGCAGCGGCTTTTTCGCTATCGCGCGGCAGATATTGTCGAACGCGGCCGAAGCCATCTGGTGCGCGGCCTGCGCGCGCGGCGGAATCGGGCGGGTCGCGCCGTCGGGCACATAGCTGCAGCAGTCGCCGATCGCGAAGATGCGGTCGTCGCGCGTCGTCTGCATCGTCGCGCGCACCACCAGCTGGTTGCCGCGCGCGCTTTCCAGCCCGGCAATGTCCTTCAGGAAGTCGGCCGCCTTTACGCCCGCCGCCCACACGCGCAGGTCGGCATCGATGGTCTCGCCGCCGTTCAGCACAATGCCCTGGCGGGTTGCCTCCACCACCTGCGCGCCGGTGCGGATGCGCACGCCCAGCGCCTCCAGCTCCTTGTGCGCTGCCTCGGCCAGCTTTTCGGGCAGCGCCGGCAGAATGCGCGGGCCGGCCTCGATCAGCGTCACCTTCAGCCGGCTCTCGTCGAACACTTCCAGCCCGTAAAAGCTCAAGGCGGCGGCCGCGTTGTACAGCTCCGCCGCCAGCTCCACCCCGGTCGCGCCGCCGCCGACAATGGCGACGCGCACATAGGCGTCGGTCTCGGCCGACTGGCTGATCGCCGCCGACACGCGCAGACACTCGTTCAAGAGCTTCTGGCGGAACCGGTCCGCCTGGGTCCGGCTGTCGAGGAAGATGCAGTGCTCGGCCACGCCGGGGGTGGCAAAGTCGTTGGAGACGGAGCCCAGCGCCAGCACCAGATAATCATAACGGATGGCGTGGCGCCGGGTGATCTCGCGCCCGTCCTCGTCGATCATCGGCGCGATGATCACCTGCCGGTTTTCCCGGTCGATCCCCTCCATGCTGCCCAGAAAGAAGCGATAGCCCCAGCGATGGGCATGGCTGCGATAGCCGACCTCGTCGAGATTGGCGTCGAGCGACCCGGCCGCAACCTCGTGCAGCAGCGGCTTCCAGATATGCGTGGGGTTGCGGTCGACCAGAATGATGTCGAAATGCCGGCCCCGGAACTTGGCGCCCAGCTTGGCGGCCAGCTCCAGCCCGCCGGCGCCCCCGCCGACAATGACGATCTGCGTCTTGAGCGGCGCGGCCGGTGCCCCCTCGGTGCGCGTGGCAGGCGCGTCAGGCGCGGCGGTCATTGCGTCGTCATCCCGATGTCCCCGTTCCTGATCGGTGGCCCCGTCAATCATTCAGTGCATGACTGGGCGGGTTTGACAATAGCCTGCTGCTATTTCGCCGCAGGGCATACGCCATCAGCATGACGAACGCCCGGCCGCCCCCGCTTACGGGATCAGCAGCGATGAATCGCCATACGAATAAAAACGGTATTCATTTTCAATGGCGTGGGCATAGACGGCCTTCATCGTCTCCAGCCCCATCAGCGCCGAGACGAGCATGAACAGCGTCGATCGCGGCAGATGGAAATTGGTCATCAGCGCGTCGATCCCCTTGAAGCGATAGCCCGGCGTGATGAAGATCGCGGTGTCGCCCTCGAACGGCTGGATGAAGCGGTTCTCGTCGGCGGCGCTTTCCAACAGGCGCAGCACGGTGGTGCCCACCGCCACGATGCGCCCGCCGCGCGCGCGCACGCCGTTCAGCCGGGCGGCGGTCTTGGCGTCGATGCGGCCCCATTCGGCGTGCATCTGGTGCGCGTCGGTATCGTCGGCCTTCACCGGCAGGAAGGTGCCGGCGCCGACATGGAGCGTGAGCGTGGCATGCTCGATGCCCGCCGCCTCGATCGCCGCCATCAGCTCGGGCGTGAAGTGGAGCGAGGCGGTGGGCGCGGCGACCGCGCCTTCCTCGCGCGCGAACATCGTCTGGTAATCATCGGCGTCGCGCGCGTCGATGTCGCGCTTGCTGGCGATATAGGGGGGCAGCGGCATGGTGCCGACGCGCGCCAGCAGCAGCTCGACCGGCTCGTCGCCTTCGAAGGTCAGCGCAAAGCTGCCATCCTCGGCCCGGTCGCTGGCAATCGCGCTGGCATCGATGCCGAACAGGATGCGGTCGCCCGGCTGCAGCCGCTTGGCGTTCCGGATGAAGGCGCGCCAGCGGCGGACGCCCTCACGCTTGTGGAGCGTGGCGCCGATGCTCGCGTCGCCGCGCTTGCCCTCCAGCTGGGCGGGGATGACGCGGGTATCGTTGAACACCAGCATGTCGCCGGGGTTCAGCAACCGGGGCAGGTCGCGCACGCCGGCATCTTCCATGGCGCCCCCGCGCGCCACCAGCATGCGCGCGGCATCGCGCGGCGACACCGGGCGCAGCGCGATCCTGTCCTGCGGCAGTTCGAAATCGAACAGGTCGACCTTCACCCGTTTTCCTCCTGCTGGTGGCAAGTCGCGCCCATGCGTCGGCGCGGCGGGAAGGGCAAGGGGGGATTTATGCGGTCGCCCGCGTCAGGCGAAGTGGTTGAACCGGTCAAAGGCCGGGCGCGGCGAGCGGGGGAAGATCGTCGCCGGATCGGCCACGCCCAAGGTGGCGATGAAGTTCGATTTCACATGGGGCGTCTCCGCCAGGAAATCGGCATCGAGCGCGGCGTTGTTGAACCCCGACATCGGCCCCACATCAAAGCCCAGCGCGCGCGCGGCGATGATGAAATAGGCGCCCTGCAGCGTGGCGTTGCGCATGGCGGACGTCTGGCGCAGCGGCAGATTGCCCTCGAACCAGCTCTTTGCGTCGGCATGCGGGAAGAGGTCGGGCAGATGCTCGTGGAAATTCTCGTCCATCGCGATGATGACGGCGGCGGGCGCGGCCTTGATCTTGGCGGCGTTGGTGCCGCTGGCATGGGCGGCCAGCCGGTCGCGCGCCTCCTGCGTCAAGCACCAGATCAGCCGCGCGGGCATCTGGTTGGCGGAGGTCGGCCCCCATTTCATCAGCTCCCAGATCGCCTCGCAATCGGCAGCGGTCACGGGCGCGTCGGTATAGCCATTGGCGCTGCGCGCGGTGCGGAAGATCGTGTCCAGCGCGGCTGACGACAGCTTTTCGCCCATGGCGACGCTCCTTCTTCTGGCGGGAGAGTTAGACGGCGCGGACTTCGGTGACTTCGGGCACGTAATATTTCAGCAGCTGCTCGATGCCGTTCTTCAGCGTGGCCGACGAGCTGGGGCAGCCCGAGCACGCGCCGTGCAGCGACAGATAGACGCGGCCCTTTTCGAACCCGCGATAGCTGATGTCGCCGCCATCGCCCTGCACCGCCGGGCGGATGCGGGTGGCGATCAGGTCCTGAATCTGCTCGACGATCTCGGCATCGGCGGGGTCCTCGGCGAACTGGATATCGTCGGCCGGCACCGCGAAATCGGCCGCGCCCTGGTTGAACAGCGGCATGTTGGCCGAGAAATGATCGAGCAGCACGCCCAGCACATCGCCCTTCAGCTGCGACCAGTCAGTGCCCGGCGCGGCCGTGACCGAGATGAAATCGCGCCCGAAGAACACGCCGGTCACGTCGCCCAGCCCGAACAGCGCGGCGGCGAGCGGGGAGGCGTCGGCCGCATCGGCGCTGGCGAAATCGCGCGTGCCCGCCTCCATCACAGTGCGGCCGGGCAGGAATTTGAGTGTCGCCGGGTTCGGCGTGGTTTCGGTCTCGATCAGCATGGGCTCCATCTGGGGCGCGCATGCCCCCCGGTCAAGCCCGTGCGCGCCTAGCCGTCCATCTGCTTCATGGCGGCGTTCCAGCTTTCCAGATTGGCGCGCGCTTCCTGCACAAAGGCGGAGCGGCGGACAAAGCCCATGAAGAAATCGGAAAACCACTTGCCCGGCTGGCGCAGCGGCCGCTCGAACTGGATCAGCAGCACCACGCGCGTGCCGCGGCTGTCGTTCCACACTTCGTGGCGATAGGTGTCGTCGAAGACCAGCGTTTCGCCTTCCGCCCAGCGCACGATCTGGTCGTCCACGCGCATCCGTGTGTCGCCATCGGCGGGCACCACCAGCCCCAGATGGCAGGTGATCAGCCCCTTGGTGACGCCGCGATGATCGGGGATGTGGGCACCCGGTGACAGGATCGAGAAGAAAGCGCTGTTCAGGCCGGGAATCTGCTCCACCACGCGCGCGGTGCGCGGGCAGCGGGCCAGATTGTCCTCGATCGCATAGCCATAGCCATAGAGGAAGAAGGAGCGCCACGTGTCGCCCTGGGCGATGCCGCGATGGTCGGGCGAGATATCGGCCAGCGCCGGGGCGGCGTTGCCCGCCAGCGCGACCTGCTCGGCTTCCTCGCGGATGGTGCGCCAATGGTCGCGCAGTGCCTGCGTCCAGGCAAAGTCGCGCGCGTCGAGCACCGGCGCGGTCGACACCAGCGAGGAGGCGCCGATCACCCGGTCGAACACCCCGCGCAGCCGCTTGCCCAGCTGGATGATGAAGGGGCGGGGGCCGTCCTCATGCAGGGTCGCGTCGCCGGCGGCGGGCGCGCCCGAAATCTGGTTCAGATCGGGCACCATGCCGGCAGGGGCGGCGGCCGGGCGGGGCGCGCGTTGCTGGAGCGTCTTGGTGTCGGCAGTCATCGGTGGTTGCTCCCTAATTCCAGTCTTCCTTCAACCCCCGGCCCTGGCCGACGTGAATTTGTATCAACAATTTCAAGCCGCTGGCCCGGTTCGACCGATTAATCGCGCGGCGCGGCAAAAAAATGGCGGGGGCGATGTGGGGGGTGATGCTGCATCATCAAGATGGCTGGCGCTGGGGCAGGCGCGCCGCTAGACGGGGCGGATGAAACTTCGTGACTGCGTTGCCATACGCTCCCTTTCGCTGCTCGCACTGCTGGGCCTTGCGATCCCTACCGCCCTGCCGGAAAATGCTTTTTCGCAAAGCAGCAAAAGCGCAGCGATTGGGAAAACTACGGATGGCGCGGTCGATACCACGCCCTGGCTGTACAAGGGCAGCGACATCACCCCCGATCCCGACTGGCATTTCGGCACGCTGCCCAACGGCGTGCGCTATGCGGTGCGCAAGAACGGCGTGCCGCCGGGGCAGGTGGCGGTGCGGGTGCGCATCGACGCCGGGTCGCTGCACGAGACCGAGGGCGAGCGCGGCTTTGCCCATCTGATCGAGCATCTGTCGTTCCGTGGTTCGGTCTATGTGCCCGATGGCGAGGCCAAGCGCGTGTGGCAGCGGCTGGGCACCACCTTCGGGTCTGACACCAACGCCGTCACCTCGCCGGTGTCGACCACTTACAAGCTCGACCTGCCGAGCGCCACCGAGAGCGGGATCGACGAGAGCCTGAAGATCCTGGCCGGCATGGTCAGCCAGCCCAACATCAACGATACCGCGCTCAATTCCGAACGCCCCGTGGTGCTCGCCGAACAGCGCGAGGCGCCGGGCGCGCAGGTGCGCTTTGGCGATGCGGTGCGCGAAACGCTGTTCGCCGGCCAGCCGCTGGCCAGCCGCTCGCCCATCGGCACGATCAAGACGCTGGAAGCCGCCACCGCCGACAAGGTCCGCGCCTTTCACGACCGCTGGTATCGCCCGGCGCGCGCGGTGGTGATCATCGCCGGCGATGTTGACCCGGCCCTGCTCGAACGGCTGGTCGCCAAGAATTTTTCGGACTGGCAGGGCAAGGGCGCCGATCCGGCCGATCCCGATTTCGGCAAGCCCGATCCTGCCAAGCCGGTCGCCCGCGCGACGAGCGAGGCGGCGATTCCCCCGCTCGTCCAGGTCGGCATCATGCGGCCCTGGGTCTATCGCGACGATACCGTGCTGTTCAACCAGAAGCGGATGGTGGACGTGGTGGCGCTGCGCGTCATCAGCCGGCGGCTGGAAAGCCGCGCGCGCAGCGGCGGCAGCTTCATCGAGGCGAGCATCCAGATCGACGATGTGCAGCGATCGGCCAATGCGACGCTCATCACCGTGCTGCCCTCCACGCCCGACTGGCTGGCGGCGCTGAAGGATGTGCGCGCGGTGATCGCCGATGCCGAACGCACCCCCGCCGACCAGGCCGAGATCGACCGCGAAGTGGCCGATTACGACACCGCGCTTCGCACCCAGGTGGAAACCGCGCGCGCCGAAGCGGGCGCCAAGCAGGCCGACGACATGGGCCAGGCGCTCGACATCCGCGAGACGGTGACGACGCCCCAGGCCGCCTATGACATTCTGCAGGAGGCCAAGCGCAAGAAGTTCTTCAACCCGCAGGCAGTGCTGGAGGCGACGCGCAGAGTGATGCAGGGCACCGCGACCCATGCCATCGTCAACACCCGCGCGCCCGACCCGATGGCCGCGCAGAAGCTGACGGCGGCGCTCAAGGCCAATGTCTCCACGCTCGCCGCCAAGCGCGGGCCGGTGGTGAAGGCGGACTGGTCGCAACTGCCCAAGCTCGGCGCGCCCGGCACCGTCGTGTCGCGGGAGGCCAAGCCGTTCAGCACCGAACAGATCAATTTTTCCAACGGCGTGCGCATGCTGCTGTTCGCCAACAATGCGGAAGCCGGCCGGGTCTATGTGCGCGTGCGCTTCGGCGGCGGCTATAACCAGCTGCCGGCGAACCGGCAGACCCCGGCCTGGGCCGGCGGCCTGGCGCTGGTGCAGGGCGGCATCGGCGATCTGGGCCAGGAAGCGCTTGACCAGCTGTCGAGCGGCCGGCGGATCGGGCTGGACTTCAAGGTCGACGAGGATGCCTTTGTCCTCTCCGCCACCACCTCGCCGCAGGACCTCGACGATCAGCTCCGGCTGTTCGCCACCAAGCTGGCGTTCCCGCGCTGGGATGCAGCGCCGTTTGACCGCGCCAAGGCGGCAACGCTGCTGGCTTATGACGGCTATCGCTCGTCGCCGCTCGGCGTGGTCGGCCATGATCTGGAAGGGCTGATCCGCGCCGGCGACCCGCGCTGGAAAACGCCCAGCCGCGAGGAGATCAAGGCGACGACGGCCGCGCAGTTCAAGGCGTTCTGGGCGCCCATTCTCGCCAGTGGCCCGATCGAGGTGCAGGTGTTCGGCGATGTGAAGCCCGATGACGCCATTGCCGCCGTCGCCCGCACCGTCGGCGCGCTGCCGCCGCGCACGGCGCCGACCACGCCGGTGCCGCCGGTGCGCTTTGCCGCGCATACCACGACGCCCGTGGTGCGCACGCATAACGGCCCGGCCAATCAGGCAGTCGCGCTGATCGCGTGGCCGACCGGCGGCGGCATTGCCGATATCAGCGAGAGCCGGCGGCTCGACCTGATCGCGCAGATCTTCACCGACCGGCTGTTCGACAAGCTGCGCTCGGGCGCGGGCGCCAGCTATTCGCCCAGCGTTCAGAGCAGCTGGCCGACGGGGCTGGCGGCTGGCGGGCGGATGATGGGCGTGGGGCAGGTGCCGCCCGACAAGGTGGCGCTGTTCTTCCAGCTGGCGCGCGAGATCGCGACCGACCTGGCCACCAACCCGATCAGCGCCGACGAGCTGCAGCGCACCATCGTGCCCTACCGCGAATATCTGAGCCGCGCGTCAACGGGCAACACCTTCTGGTTCACCCAGTTCGAATGGGCGACCTATCAGCCCGGCCGGTTCGGCCTGCCGGCGAGCCTGGGGCGCGACCTGTCTTCGGTGACGCCGGAGGCGCTGCGCGACACCGCGCGCAAATATCTGCGCACGGATGCCGAATGGACGATGGTGGTGCTGCCGCGCGCGCTGGCGCCAGCCGCCGCCAACGACAATGCCCCGCGCGCCGCCGGCAAGGCCGCGCCGAAAAAGGTGGCGAAGCGGTAGGAGTGAGCTGCCCCTCCCCGGCGGGGCGGGGGAGGGGCAGCGCCGCCGGTCAGTTCTTGTAGAGCGCGTCCAGCCGCGCGCCGTACACCTGCTTCAGCACGTGGCGGCGGATTTTCAGTGACGGCGTCAGCTGCTGGTTTTCGATGGTGAAGGGCTCGTCGGCCAGGATGTAGCGGCGCACCCGCTCGATCACCGACAGATCCTTGTTCACCCGCTCGACCGCCGCGGAAATCGCCGCGCGATAATCGGGATTGGCGGACAGCGTGTCGAAATTGCACGCGGTGCCCGATTTCGCGCAGAATTCCTGCGTCCATTCAGGGTCCGGCACGATCAGCGCGACCATGTGCGGCTTGCGGTCGCCGGCGATCATCGCCTGCATGATTTCGGGCTGCAGCGTCAGCATGCCCTCCACCTTTTGCGGCGCGACATTGTCGCCCTTGTCGTTGATGATCAGGTCTTTCTTGCGATCGGTGATCTTGATGCGGCCCTTGGCGTCGATCTCGCCGATGTCGCCGGTGTGCAGCCAGCCATCCTTCAGCACGCGCGCGGTTTCTTCCGCGTTGTTCCAATAGCCCTTCATCACCAGCTCGCCGCGCACCAGGATTTCGCCATCCTCGGCAATGCGCACCTCGGTGTCGGCAAGCGGCGGGCCGACCGTGTCGTGCTTCAGCCCCACCTTGGGCCGGTTGCACGAGATGACGGGTGCCGCCTCGGTCTGGCCATAGCCCTGCAACAGGGTGAGGCCGAGCGAGTCGAAGAATACGCCGATATCGGGGTTGAGCGGCGCGCCGCCCGCGACCATCGCCTTGATCCGCCCGCCGAAGCGCTGCTGGATCCTGGGCTTCAGCGTGGCGCCCAGCACCGCGTTCATCGGCCCATCGAACAGGCCAAAGCGCCCATGCGCCTTGCGCCCGCCAATGGCGACGGCCTGGTTGAGCAGGAAGGTGGACAGCTTGCCCTGTTTCTCCACATTCTTGACGATGCGGGTGCGCAGCACCTCGAACAGGCGCGGCACTACCACCATCAGCGTGGGGCGCACTTCCTCGATATTGGCGGCCAGCTTGTCGAGCCCTTCCGAATAATAGATTTGCGCGCCCAGGCCGATGGGCAGGAACTGGCCGGCGCTGTGCTCATAGGCGTGGCTCAAGGGCAGGAAGGACAGGAACACTTCGTCGCCCCAGCCGAAATCCTCGGCGATCACTGCGCTGGCGCCGGCGACATTGTGCAGGATCGCGCCGTGGTGCTGGCACACGCCGCGCGGCGCGCCGCCGGTGCCGCTGGTGTAGATGATGCAGGCCATGTCCTCGCGCCCGACCTGCGCCACGCCGGCCTCCGCCGCTGCCGGATCGGTGCGATGTTCGGCGATCAGGCCGTGCCAGCTGTGGAAGGCGACATCGCCCGATTGCGCGACGCGCAGATCCTCGATCCCGATCACCCGGCGCAGCTGGCTGGAGCGCAGCACCGCCGGCAGCAGCGTCTTGGCGAGCTTGGCGTCCGACACGATCACCGCGCGCGCGCCGCTGTTTTCGATGATGTGGCTGTGGTCGCGCTCGGTATTGGTGATGTAGGTGGGCACGGTGACGCAGCCCGCCGCCATGATTGCCAGGTCGCTGATGCACCATTCGGGGCGGTTTTCGGCAACCAGCATTACCCGGTCACCCGGTTCCAGCCCGATCGCCTTCAGCCCGGCGGCCAGGCTCGCCACCTGCTCGGCCGCCTCGCGCCAGCTTTGCGACACCCATTGGCGGTTGTGCTTGTGCCACAGGAAGGGCTTGTCACCCAGCTCGCGTGCCCGTGTGAAGAACATGGTCACGAGATTGGGGAAATGTTCCATCTTACGCATCGTCTCTCCCAAAACCCTGAACGGTCGCCTGTGCCCGGCGACTCTGATCGATCGTTATGCTGCCGTCCTGCCAGTGTGGGGCTATTCGCTCAAGGCCGTCCCGATGCTGCGCGGGTCGGCGGCGCCGCGCCAGCCGGTGGCGGTGCGCTCGGCGGCATTCGCCTTCAGCCCCAGCCGGGCAATCGCCACCCGGTGCCCGCGCGCCTCTAGCGCGGCCTTCATCGCCTCCAGCGCCGTGCCCTGTTCCAGAACAATGCCGCGCGGCCCGAAATAGACAAGGCCCTGGCCCAGCGCCGCGCGCGCATCCATGCCCCAGTCGAGATGCGCGATCAGCGCCTTGGCGACCTGCATGATGATCGTCTTGCCGCCGGCCGCACCGACGGTGAACACGGGCAGGCCTTTGGTATCATAAACAATCGTCGGCGACATGGAGGACAGCGGCCGTTTGCCGCCCTCCACCCGGTTGGCGACCGGCGCGCCGCCCTCGCGCACCGGCGCGAAGGTGAAGTCGGTCAGCTCGTTGTTGAGCACGAAGCCGCCGGCGACCAGCTGGCTGCCGAACGGCCCCTCCACCGTCGACGTCATGGTGGCGACATTGCCCTGCCGGTCGACCGCGACGAAATGGGTGGTGCCGGCGACCTCGCCCGAAATCGCGGCGGTGCGTGGTTCGGCGCCGGGGGGCGTGCCCGCTTCGTAGGTGCCGAGCGCCTTGTCGGGCGAGATCAGCGCCGAGCGGCGGGCGAGATAGGCCCGGTCGATCATGCCGGCGAGCGGCACGCGGGTGAAATCGGTATCGGCAAGGTAGCGTTCGCGGTCGGCATAAGCGAGCTGCATCGCCTCGGCGATCAGGTGCCAGCTTTGCGGATTGTCCGCGCCCAGCGCCTTCAGGTCGAAGCGTTCGAGCATGCCGAGAATCTGGAGCACGGTGATCGCGCCCGACGAGGGCGGCCCCATGCCGCAGACCCGGTAGCCGCGATAGCGCCCGCAAATCGGCGCGCGTTCTTTGGCGCGATAGGCGGCCAGGTCCGCCAGCGTCATGTCCGCCGGGTTGCGGGTGGATTTGGTGACGGCGTCGACAATCGCTTGTGCCGTGGCGCCGGTGTAGAAGGCATCGGCGCCCTTGTCGGCAATCTCGCGCAGCGTCGCGGCGATTGCCGGGTTGCGGACGATCACCCCTTCCGCCAGCGGCTGGCCGGCCGGGGCATAGAGTGCTGCGATGGCGGGGAAGGAGCCCCAGGTCTGGCTGACATAGCCCATCGCGGTTGCCATTGGCTTGCTGACGGCAAAACCCTGTTCGGCCAGGCGAATGGCCGGCGCGAACAGCGCCTTCCACGGCAGCTTGCCATAACGGGCATGTGCCATTGCCATCAGCCGGATATTGCCCGGCACGCCGACCGAGAGCCCGCCGGGCGCGGCCTGAAACTGGGGCAGGGGCTTGCCGTTCGCGCTCAGGAACCGCTCGGGCCGGGCGGCGGCGGGGGCGGCCTCGCGCCCGTCAAAACTGGCGAGCTTGCCGCCCGCGGGCTGATAGACCAGAAAGCCGCCGCCGCCGATCCCGCTTGATTGCGGCTCGACCACGGTCAGCGCCAGCATCATGGCAAAGGTGGCGTCGGCCGCGCTGCCGCCGGCGCGCAGCATCTCGCGCCCGGCTTCCGCCGCCAGCGGATGCGCGGCGGAAACCACGCCGGGGGCGGCCGGGGCGGGCTTTGGCTTCGGGGCGGGGTCTGCAGTGGCGGCCATCGGCAACAGCATCAGCGCGGCAAGCGCAGCGGAAAAGGGCCATCGGATCATGCCGGCGACCCTAGCGGGCTTTGTTGCGCGGTCAAACCGTGCAGATCGGCCAGGCTGGCAATGCCGTCGCGCGCCATCAGCGCCGCCAGCCCCCGGTTGATCCGCCGGGCAAGACCCGGGCCGTGATAGACCAGCGCCGAATAAAGCTGCACCAGCTGCGCACCGGCCTTCAGCCGGGCATAGGCCTCCTCGGCGCTGTCGATGCCGCCGGCCGAGATGAGCGGCATCTGCCCGCCGGTCGCCGCGCGCGCCTCGGCCAGTTTCTGGCGGGCGAGCATCGCAAGCGGCGCGCCCGACAGGCCACCGGCCTCCCCCGCTGCCGGCGAGGACAGGCCCGGCCGGCTGAGCGTGGTGTTGGCCACGATCAGCGCGTCGATCCGCTGGTCGAGGGCGGCGCGGGCGACATGGTCGATGCCGCCTGCGTCCAGGTCCGGCGCGATCTTCAGGAACAGGGGCGTTGTGCCGCGCGCCTCGGCACAGGCGGCGAGCAGGTCGATCAGCGCCTGGCCGCTCTGCAGGTCGCGCAGGCCCGGCGTATTGGGCGAGCTGATGTTGATCGTCACATAATCGGCATGCGGCGCGGCAAGTGCCACCCCGGCGCGATAATCGGCAATCCGGTCCGCGCTGTCCTTGTTCGCGCCGACATTGATGCCCAGCACCCCCCGCCGCCGCGCCGCCTTCACCCGGGGCAGGGCGGCGGGCAGCCCGCCATTGTTGAAGCCCATCCGGTTGATGACCGCCGCATCCGCCGCCAGCCGGAACAGCCGGGGGCGCGGATTGCCCGGCTGGGGGAGCGGGGTGAGCGTGCCGATCTCCACCGCGCCAAAGCCCAGCGCATGCCATGCGTCGATCGCGCGGCCATCCTTGTCGGCACCGGCGGCAAGCCCGACGGGCGCCGGAAAGTCGATGCCCGCCAGCCGCACCGCCAGCCGCGGGTCGTGCCGGCTGCTCCCCCCCGGCGCGCCCAGCCCGGCCCAGCCGGCCAGCAGCGATATGGTCAGGCCATGGGCATCTTCGGGATCGAGCGCGAACAGCGCGGGGCGGAGGAGCGGGAACAGCACGGCGCCGCTTCTGGCGCAGCCGCCGCTTGCGGTCAAAGGGCAAAAAAGAGCGTCTCGTGGACACTGGATGCACGCTTTTTGCCGGCAGACACCTGCTTGACACAGGGGCAGGCGGTGCCCATCTGCCAATTCGGATCGAATCAATCCGAATTGGAACTCATGCGCCTGTCCAGCCTTGCCGATTATGCCGTGGTGATGATGGCCGCTGCCGCGCGCCATTGCGGCGGCGCGCACCGGCTGAACGCCACGCTGCTCGCCGGCGAGACGGGCGTGCCGCTGCCGACCGCGCAGAAGCTGGTCAGCCGCCTGTCTGCCGCCGGCCTCCTGGAAAGCGCGCGCGGCACTGGCGGTGGCTTTCGCCTGGCGCGCCCGGCCGCCGCGATCAGTCTTGCCGACATTATCGAGGCGGTCGAAGGCCCGATTGCGATGACGGCCTGTGTCGATGAGGGCCGCCATGACTGCGTGATCGAAACCAGCTGCCGCGTGCGCCCGCACTGGGGCGTGGTGAACGCGGCGGTGCGCGGTGCGCTCGATGGCGTGAAGCTGGCTGATCTTTCCGCCGATCTGCCGCCCGTGCCTGCCCCTGCAAAAATTCCCGTTGAGGTTGACTGATGGCCACCAAGAATGCCGAGGCGATTGCCGCCGCCAACAAGAAATATGAATGGGGCTTTTCCAGCGACATCGAACAGGATTTCGCGCCCAAGGGGCTGAGCGAAGACACGGTGCGCTTCATTTCGGCCAAGAAGGGCGAGCCGGAATGGATGCTGGAATGGCGGCTGAAGGCGTATCGCCACTGGCTGACCATGGAGATGCCTGACTGGGCCAAGCTGAACATCGACCCGATCGATTATCAGGACGCCTATTATTACGCCGAGCCCAAGGCCAAGCCGAAGCTGGGCAGCCTGGACGAGGTCGACCCCGAAATCCTGCGCGTTTACGAAAAGCTGGGCATCCCGATCGAGGAGCAGAAAGTGCTCGCCGGGGTGGAGGGCGCGCGCAAGGTGGCAGTGGACGCGGTGTTCGACAGCGTCTCGGTCGCCACCACCTTCCGCAAGGAGCTGGAGGCCGCCGGCGTCATCTTCCGCAGCATCAGCGAGGCGATCAAGGAATATCCCGAGCTGGTGAAGAAGTGGCTGGGCAAGGTCGTGCCGATGCACGACAATTATTTCGCCACGCTGAACTGCGCGGTCTTTTCCGACGGCACCTTCGTCTACATTCCCGAAGGGGTGCGCTGCCCGATGGAGCTGAGCACCTATTTCCGCATCAATGCGGAGAATACCGGCCAGTTCGAACGCACGCTGATCGTCGCCGACAAGGGGGCGTATGTCAGCTACCTCGAAGGCTGCACCGCGCCGATGCGCGACGAGAACCAGCTGCACGCGGCTGTGGTCGAACTGGTCGCGCTCGACGATGCCGAGATCAAGTATAGCACCGTCCAGAACTGGTATCCCGGCGACGAGAATGGCAAGGGCGGCATCTATAACTTCGTCACCAAGCGCGCGCTTTGCCAGGGCGCGCGCAGCAAGGTGAGCTGGACGCAGGTTGAAACCGGCAGCGCCGTCACCTGGAAATATCCCAGCTGCGTGCTGGCGGGCGAAAACAGCGTCGGCGAATTCTATTCGGTCGCCGTCACCAACAACCGCCAGCAGGCCGACACCGGCACCAAGATGATCCATCTGGGCAAGGGCAGCCGCTCGACCATCGTGTCGAAGGGGATTTCGGCCGGGCACAGCGACAACACTTACCGAGGCTTGGTGCGCGTGGCGGCAAGCGCGGAAGGCGTGCGCAACTTCACCCAGTGCGACAGCCTGCTCTTGGGCGACCAGTGCGGCGCGCACACCGTGCCGTACATCGAGGTGAAGAACCCGTCGGCCCAGATCGAACATGAAGCGACGACGTCGAAGATTTCCGACGACCAGCTCTTCTACGCGATGCAGCGCGGGCTGGACCAGGAAGCGGCGGTGGCGCTGATCGTCAACGGCTTCGCCCGCGAAGTGCTGCAGCAGCTGCCGATGGAATTCGCGGTCGAAGCGCAGAAGCTGCTGGGGATTTCGCTTGAGGGGTCGGTTGGATGATTGACGGCCCCACCCCAACCCCTCCCCTGAAGGGGAGGGGCTTGAGCGCGCGCGACGACGCCATGCGCCACGGAACCCCTCCCCTTCAGGGGAGGGGCAAGGGGTGGGGCCTTTCCGCGAATACCCTCGCCGATCTGCATGAACGCGCCCGCCACATGCGCAACCACCCCACCGAGCCTGAAAAGCGGCTGTGGCGGAACCTGTCGAACGGTCAGCTGGGCGGCTGGAAGTTTCGCCGTCAGCAGGTGATCGGCGTCAGCATCGCCGATTTTCTTTGCCCTGCGGCCCGGCTGATCGTGGAGGTGGATGGTGACACGCACGACGCGGCGGCGGATGCGGCGCGCGACGCGGGCCTCGCCGAGGCGGGGTACCGCACGCTGCGCTTCACCAATGAAGAGGTGATGCGCAATGTCGAGGGCGTAACGGCCACGATCCTGCGGGCGTTGGGGCAGGCGGACAGGCCCCACCCCAACCCCTCCCCTGAAGGGGAGGGGCTTGAAGCGGGCGCGCGCTTGCCGGCAGGTTCGCTTGAGGGGAGGGCGGGGTGACTCCGATTGAGGAGCGGGTCGAGAACGCGCTGGATGAGCTTGAAGGTTTGTTGGCCGAGGGAGTCGCCGCGGATGTTGCGATAGTTCAGGCTGCTAGCTTTTACGGTTTGAAAGTCGACGTGCTCCGCGTTCGAGCATCTAAGGCGCTTGGTGACTTGGAAGCGGTGCGTAACCGCTATTCAAATTTAAAAATAAAAAACGAGCGCGAGAGGCAATTGAAACGTTGTGTACAAGATTACGTTGATCAATTTTTTGATGATCATCCAAGATCCGCCTTACCGGATATTCCTATTGGTAATTGGATAAATAAACAGTTTGGGGATGATATTCGAGATCGAGATATCGCGCTGGCTGCCGCTCGGGTGCAGATAGCTTCCCACCGCAAGCGTATTCGAGGACTAAATGCTCAAAATAAATAACCTCCACGCCGAAATCGACGGCAAGCCGATCCTCAAGGGCCTTTCGCTCACCGTGAATGCGGGGGAGGTCCATGCGATCATGGGGCCGAACGGGGCGGGCAAGTCCACGCTCGGCTATGTGCTCGGCGGGCGGCCGGGTTATGAGGTGACGTCGGGCGAGGTGATGTTCCGCCCCGCGCGTCACCCCGGCCTTGAGCCGGGGTCCCGCTTCTTGGCGGCGGAAGAAGGAAGCGGGACCCCGGGTCAAGCCCGGGGTGACGGCGAGTGGGTGGACCTGCTCGAACTCGAACCCCATGAGCGCGCCGCCGCGGGCCTGTTCCTCGGCTTCCAGTACCCGGTCGAAATTCCCGGCGTCTCCAACGTGCAGTTCCTGCGCGAGAGCCTGAACGCGCAGCGCCGCGCGCGTGATGAGGCGCCGCTGTCGGGCGCGGACTT
>NZ_JAIESM010000063.1 GCF_019746015.1 Sphingomonas sp.
CCCAGGCGATCGTGCGCGAGGGCATGAAGTCGGTCGCGGCCGGCATGAACCCGATGGACCTGAAGCGCGGCATCGACCTTGCCGTCTCGAAGGTGGTTGAGGATCTGAAGGCCCGCTCGAAGCCGGTTGCCGGCTCGAACGAGATTGCCCAGGTCGGCATCATCTCGGCCAATGGCGACACCGTCGTCGGCGAAAAGATCGCCGAAGCGATGGAAAAGGTCGGCAAGGAAGGCGTCATCACGGTTGAGGAAGCCAAGGGCCTCGAGTTCGAGCTCGACGTCGTCGAAGGCATGCAGTTCGACCGTGGCTATCTGTCGCCCTATTTCATCACCAACCCGGAAAAGATGCAGGTCGAGCTCGCCGACCCGTATATCCTGATCCACGAGAAGAAGCTGTCGAACCTGCAGGCGATGCTCCCCATTCTGGAAGCAGTCGTCCAGTCGGGCCGTCCGCTGCTGATCATCGCGGAAGACATCGAGGGCGAGGCACTCGCCACCCTCGTCGTCAACAAGCTGCGCGGCGGGCTGAAGGTTGCCGCCGTCAAGGCACCGGGCTTCGGCGATCGTCGCAAGGCGATGCTGGAAGACATCGCCATCCTGACCAAGGGCGAGATGATCTCGGAAGACCTGGGCATCAAGCTTGAGAATGTCACCCTCGGCATGCTCGGCCAGGCCAAGCGCGTCACCATCGACAAGGACAACACCACGCTTGTCGACGGCGCGGGCGACCATGACGCGATCAAGGCGCGCACCGACGCGATCCGCCAGCAGATCGAAGTCACCACCAGCGACTATGACCGCGAGAAGCTCCAGGAGCGTCTGGCCAAGCTCGCCGGCGGCGTGGCGGTGATCAAGGTCGGCGGCTCGACCGAGGTTGAAGTGAAGGAGCGCAAGGACCGCGTTGACGACGCGCTGCACGCCACCCGCGCGGCCGTTGAAGAAGGCATCGTCCCCGGCGGCGGCACCGCGCTGCTCTATGCAACCAAGGCCCTGGAAGGCCTGGCCGGCGCCAATGACGACCAGACCCGCGGCATCGACATCGTCCGCAAGGCGCTCTACGCGCCGGTCCGCCAGATCGCCCAGAATGCCGGCCATGACGGCGCCGTCATCTCGGGCAAGCTGCTGGACGGCAACGATCCGACGCTGGGCTTCAACGCACAGACCGAGCGTTACGAAAACCTCGTCCTCGCCGGCGTGATCGACCCGACCAAGGTGGTGCGCACCGCGCTGCAGGATGCGGCCTCGGTCGCGGGCCTGCTGATCACCACCGAAGCGGCGGTGAGCGAGATGCCCGAAGACAAGCCCGCCCCCGCGATGGGCGGCGGCATGGGCGGCATGGGCGGCATGGACTTCTGATTTCGGACGGGAGCAGCGAAAGCTGCTCCCGACACGAAATCAGAACGGCCGGCGGATCGGCGGCAACGCCGTCGATCCGACCGACGGGTCCCGGCTCCGCCGGGACCGTGCCTCTCACGAGACCTGCCAAACCAAAGCAAAGGGCCGGGGGAGCGATACCCCGGCCCTTTCGCTTTGGGTGCGGGCGTGTCAGGTCGCTCAATAGCTCGCCAACGCGCCGCTGAGCAGAGCTGCGGCGGCGGTTGGGTTTCGCGTACCATCGCCGCAGTTGCAGGCTCTCGGCCATACGGTAAACTGAGCGAATGAAAGCGCATCGCTGGCAATATTTCGGAATGGCAACCCTTGTCGGGCTAGCCATTGCCTTGATCGCGGGTGGCTTGTTGCGTCCCAGTCCAGTGATTGACCTCGGCCCGATCAACCTAACGCCCGGCACGATAGTGCGAGGTACCTTCCAGCCAGGCTATGCGGAAAGATACGCTATTGGCATCAGAATGGACCAGAAGGTCGCGGAGCGCCTTTATCCGTGCGTCGTAAGCATAGAGGCAATGCTCCGGCCAGCTTGCGAGCGCACAACCTCTTTGTGGCCTGTGGCCTTGTCGTTCAAATTATCAGCCGACGGACGCGATATATCTAATCAAATCGAACCGGACAATTCAACCGGTGGCGGCGAATATGAGGGGCAAGAGACTTATACCTGGATCGCTGCATACATTAGGCTTGTGCCCGGAAAAACGTATCAATTGACCGCGCGTTCGACGGGACACGCGTCGCCGCTCGCCTCGGCGCGACCGCACCTGGTGGTGTCTGCGGCGGGCGCTCCGGGACTGTTGGAGGGCATTGCCATCGCGCAGATTGCTGAATTGCTTCTCGGTGCCGTGTTGATCGCAGGCTCGGCTGTCTGGGCGTTGATCGGTTCTCGCTACCGTCGATCGGCTAAGGCGCAGCGGGCATAAGGGCGGCCGGATTCGCTGGTAAGCAGTCAATACTAGGCTAAGGATCCGCCCTCCTGCCGTCACCCGCGCAATATCGCCACCAGCCAATCATACGCCAGCGCATCGATCATCAAATGCACCCAGTCGGTCGCTGCCGGATTGGCGTGTATCAGCCGCACCGGATGCGTCTCGCCCGCCGCGGCGCGCAAAGCAATCGCCAATGACCAAGCCGGCGGCTGCTGCACCACAACGCCCTTTCGCTTGTGGCCTCGCTTGGCTAACGCTGCGCGCATGCAGTCACGTGTCCACGCCCGATGATCCGTCTCGCGATCTTCGACTGCGACGGCACGCTCGTCGACAGTCAGCACAATATCTGCCACGCGGTCGAACTGGCGTTCGATGCCGCGCAGCTGGCACCGCCGCCGCGTGCCGCCATCCGCCGCATCGTCGGGCTGAGCCTGGTTGAGGCGATGCGCGCGCTGCTGCCGGATGCCGACGAGGCGCTGCATCAGAGCCTGGCCCGGGATTACAAGGACGCGTTTTTCCGGCTGCGCTCATCGGGCGCGATGGCCACCGAGCCGCTTTATGACGGCATTGCGCCGCTGCTCGAGGCGCTCGCCGGCGATGGCTGGGCGCTGGGGGTGGCGACCGGCAAGTCCGACCGGGGGCTGGCGCACATTCTGGCCCATCACGACATCGCCCATCATTTCGTCACCTTGCAGACCGCCGACCGTCACCCCAGCAAGCCCGACCCCGCGATGATCGAGGCCGCGATGCGCGACGCCGGCGCGGCGCCCGAGGCGACGGTGATGATCGGCGACACCAGCTTCGACATGGCGATGGCGCGCGCCGGCGCGGTGCGCGCGGTGGGCGTTGCCTGGGGCTATCACCCGGCCGATGAACTGATCGCCGCCGGCGCGCAGCTGGTGGTGGACGATACCGCTGCCCTCGCCGCCGCGCTGGAGGTACCGCAATGAACGAGGAAGACCGGCTCGCCCAGCGACGCTATTTCGTGATGATGATTGCCCGGCTGTCGGGCGCGGCCGGCGCGGTGTTCGGCATCGTTCTGGTCGCGCGCGCGGTGGAGTGGCCGGACAAGGCGATCGGCATCGCGCTCATCATCGCCTCGCTGGTGGAAATGGCGATCGTGCCGCTGGCGCTCGCCCGGCGCTGGCGCAGCGGCGGATGAAGCGGTTCTGGCGCGACGTGACCGTCGAGGAGGGCGCGATCCTGCTCGACGGCAGGCCGGTGCGCACGCCGGGACGCGCGACCCTCGCCCTGCCCCGCCCCGCGCTGGCCGAGGCAGTGGCGGATGAATGGCGCGCAGTGGCGGAGACCATCGACCCGCGCGCGATGCCGCTGACCGGCCTGGCCAATGCCGCGATCGACCGGGTGGCGCCCGACCCGGCGGGCTTTGCCGCGGACCTGGCCCGTTATGCCGACAGCGACCTGCTCTGCTACCGCGCGGACGGCCCGGCCACTTTGGTCGCGCGACAGGCCGCCGCCTGGGACCCGCTGCTCGACTGGGCGCGCGCGCGTTTCGGCATCGACTTTGTCGTGACGACGGGGGTGATCCACCGGCCCCAGCCGCCGGCGACCATCGCCGCGCTTGACGGCGCGATTGCTGCGCAGCCGCCGTTCGCGCTGGCGCCGCTGTCGCCCATCGTCACCATCACCGGCACGCTGGTCGGCGCGCTGGCGCTGGCGCACGGGGCCGCCGATGCCGAGCAGCTCTGGCTCGCCGCGCAGCTGGACGAGGAATGGCAGGCCGAACACTGGGGCGATGACGATCTGGCCGCCCAGGCCCGCGCCGCCCGCCGCGCCGATTATGAAGCGGCGGTGCGGTTTCTGGGACTTGCCGGTTGAAGCTTCGCTGACACAGCACCGTTTCAGCCGCAGCTGAAACGATCAAATCACACGCTTTCGCTGCGCTTCATCAGCTTGCGGATGAAGCCGATCACCCCGGTCTGGCGCGAGCGCTTCAGCCGCTCGGCCGCCAAGATCGTCTTCACGCACTGATAGCATTGCTCGACATCGTCGTTGACGAGCACATAGTCATAGCCGTCCCAGTGGCTCACCTCGGCCGCCGCGCGCTGCATCCGCGCGTCGATCACCTCGGGCGAATCGGTCGCGCGCCGTTCCAGCCGGCCGCGCAGTTCCTCCATCGACGGCGGCAGGATGAACACGCGCACCACGTCGCCGCCGGCGATCTGGAACAATTGCTGCGCGCCCTGCCAGTCGATGTCGAACAGCACGTCCTTGCCGGCGGCCAGCATTGCCTCCACCTGCGCGCGCGGCGTGCCGTAACGCTGGCCGAAGACATGCGCCCATTCGAGGAACTCGTTCGCCGCCACCATGTCGCGGAACCGGTCGAGGGTGACGAAATGATAGTCGACGCCGTCCTCTTCGCCGGGGCGGATCGGCCGCGTCGTCGCCGAGACCGACATGGCGAGGCTCGGCTCGTCCTTCAGCAGCTTGCGCGCAATCGTCGATTTGCCGGCGCCCGACGGGGACGAGAGCACGAACAGCACGCCGCGGCGCTTGAAACCATGGGGGTCGTGGTCGGGATTGGCCATGCGCGCTAGTGGCGCGGGGCTTTGGGCACGTCAAGCCGCGCGTTGCGGGCGGTGCGGCTGGAGATCGTTTCGGTAAACCGAAACTGTTACTGTGCCTGCCCGCTCCCCCACCCGGCCACCCAGCGGTAGTATCTTATGGGTGGCCGGGTGGGGGAGCGGGCAGGTGCCGCTTCAGCGAAGCTGACAGAAAACGCTAAACCATCGTCTCGGGCCGAACGAGCCGGTCGAAGGTCGCTTCGTCGACCAGCCCCAGCGCCAGCCCCGCCGCGCGCAGGGTGAGGCCATGGGCATGCGCGTGCTTGGCGATCTTCGCGGCATTGTCATAGCCGATCTCGGGCGCGAGCGCGGTGACGAGCATCAGCGAGCGGTCGACCAGTTCGGCAATCCGCGCGCGGTTGGGCTCCAGCCCGTCGACGCAACGTTCGGCAAAGCTGGTCATCGCGGTTGCCAGCAGGTCGATCGAGCGCAGGATGTTCGCGCCGATCATCGGCTTGAACACGTTCAGCTCCAGGTGGCCCTGCATGCCCCCCACGGTGATCGCCATGTGGTTGCCGATCACCTGCGCGCAGACCATCGTCAGCATCTCGCACTGGGTGGGGTTGACCTTGCCCGGCATGATCGAGCTGCCGGGCTCGTTCTCGGGCAGGTTCAGCTCGCCGATCCCCGCGCGCGGGCCGGAGCCGAGCAGGCGGATGTCGTTGGCGATCTTGGTGAGCGCGACGGCCAGCGTGTTGAGCGTGCCGGACAGATGCACCAGCGGGTCGTTCGATGCCAGCGCCTCAAAGCCGTTCTCGGCGGTGTGAAAGGGGTGCCCGGTAATGTCCGCGATTGCCGCGCACACGGCGTCGCCGAATCCTTCCGGCGCATTCAACCCGGTGCCCACCGCCGTTCCGCCCTGGGCCAGCCGGTTGGTGCCGTTGACGATGCCGGGCTCGATCCGCCGGCGGCACCGATAGACCTGATTGGCATAGCCCGAAAACTCCTGACCCAGCGTCAGGGGCGTTGCGTCCTGCAGATGGGTGCGGCCGATCTTGACGATGTCGGCCCAGTCCCGCGCCTTGGCATCGAGCGCGGCGAACAGCCGTTCAAGCGCGGGATAGAGCCGCTGCGTGACCGCCAACGTCACCGCAATGTGCATCGCGGTCGGAAAACTGTCGTTCGACGACTGGCTCATGTTGACGTGATCATTGGGATGGACCGGCGCCTTGCCGCCGCGTTTGCCGGTCAGCCGTTCGTTGGCGATGCCGGCGATCACCTCGTTCACGTTCATGTTGGTCTGGGTGCCACTCCCCGTCTGCCAGATGACGAGCGGGAACTGGTCGTCATGCCGGCCCGCCGCCACCTCGGCCGCCGCCGCCTCGATCGCGTCGGCAATGTCGGCGGGCAGGCCGTGCGCGCGGTTCACCCGGGCGGCGGCCTGCTTCACCAAGGCAAGCGCGTGGACGATGCCGATCGGCATCCGCTCATGCGCGCCGAAGGGGAAGTTGGCGATGCTGCGCTGCGTCTGCGCGCCCCAATAGGCGGCGGCCGGCACCTCGATGGGGCCGAAACTGTCGGTTTCGGTGCGGGTACCGGTTGCCACAATCACCTCCGTCATGCCGGACTTGATCCGGCATCCCGCTGTCTGAGCCGGCCGAAACAGCGGGACCCCGGCTCAAGGCCGGGGTGACGAATGCCCCTTATTTTTTTCTTTTGAAGTCCACCGAGACGACGTTCGACCCGTCGCGCGGCGGCTGGTCGTTTTCGGCCTCGTCATGCGGTTCGGGCTCGTCGGGGCCTTCCTGTGCCTGGAAGCGCAGCTCGAAATTGACCGCCGGATCGTGAAAGCCGGTGATCGCCGAATAGGGGATGACCAGCTTCGACGGCACCTGGTTGAAGCTCAGCCCCACCGAGAAGCGGCTTTCGTCGACGATCAGATCCCAGAACCGGTTCTGCAGCACGATCGTCATCTCGTCGGGAAAACGCTCGATCAGACGCTGCGGAATCTCGACGCCGGGCGCCTGGGTCTTGAAGGTGACGTAGAAATGATGGTCGCCCGGCAAGGCGCCGGTATCCGCCACCGTGCCCAGCACCCGGCCGACAACGGCGCGCAGCGCTTCCTGCACGATCTCGTCATAGGGAATCAAACTGTCGGGCAGATGCTCGCTCATGTCATTAGGGTTAGCGAACATGTGCGCGCGGTCAAGCCGGGGCGGCAGAGTGATTGCGCGGCGTGCGCAACGCGTTATGGGAAGCGGCCATGCGCACCGCCCAACTGAACCGCACGACCAAGGAAACCGCAATCGAGGTGGACATCAACCTCGACGGCACCGGCAGCTATGACATCGCCACCGGCATCGGCTTTCTGGACCATATGATCGAGCAGCTGTCGCGCCATTCGCTGATCGACATCCGGCTGAAGGTGGCGGGCGACCTGCATGTCGACCAGCATCATACGGTGGAGGATTCGGCGCTGGCGCTGGGCGAGTGCCTGGCCCGCGCGCTGGGCGACAAGGCGGGCATCCGCCGCTATGGCGATGCGCTGTCGCCGATGGACGAAACGTTGACCCGCGTCGCGCTCGATCTGTCGGGCCGGCCATGGCTGGTGTGGAAATCGGGCTTCAGCCAGCCGCGCCTGGGCGAGATGGACACCGAACTCTTCCAGCACTGGTTCCACAGCTTTGCGCAGACGGGCGGCATCACGCTCCATGTCGAAACGCTCTATGGCCAGAACAATCACCACATCGTCGAAAGCGCCTATAAGGGCCTGGCCCGTGCGCTGCGCCAGGCGGTGGAGATCGACCCGCGCAAGGGCGGCGCGGTGCCGTCGACCAAGGGCGTGCTCTAGGCATGGCGGCGCGCACGGCGCTGATCGATTATGGCGCGGGCAATCTCCACTCGGTCGCCAACGCGCTGAAGGCCGCGGGCGCGACGACGGTTGAGGTCACCTCCAAGGCGGCAGTGGTGGCGGCGGCAGACCGCATCGTGCTGCCCGGCGTCGGCGCGTTCGGCGCCTGTGCGGCAGCGCTCCGCGCGCTGCCCGACATGGTCGAAACGCTGACCGTGCGGGTGATGGGCCAGGGCGTGCCGTTTCTGGGGATTTGCGTCGGCATGCAGCTGATGGCGGTGCGGGGGCTGGAATTCGGCACGCATCAGGGGCTGGGCTGGATCGAGGGCGAGGTGACCGCGCTCGACCCCGCCGACCCCGCCGCCCGGGTGCCGCACATGGGCTGGAACGCGGTCGAGCCGGTGCGGCCGCACACGCTGATCGAACCGGGCGAGGCCTATTTCCTGCACAGCTTCGCCTTTGCCGGCGCCGATGTGCTGGCGACCAGCGACCATGGCGGCCCGATCGCTGCGGCCATCGGCCGGGCCAATATGCTGGGCGTCCAGTTCCACCCCGAAAAGAGCCAGCGTTACGGGCTGGCGCTGCTGGAAAGGTTCCTGAAATGGCGGCCTTGAAAATCCTCCCCGTTCACGGGGAGGTGGCAACGCGAAGCGGTGACTTAAGGGGGCTTGCCCGTGCGCCTGCCCCCTCCACCATCGCTGCGCGCTGGTCCCCCTCCCCGCAGGCGGGGAGGATCGGATGAGCCTGATCGTTTTCCCCGCCATCGACCTGAAGGGCGGGCAGGTCGTCCGCCTGGCCGAGGGCGACATGGCGCGCGCCACCGTCTATGGCGACGACCCCGCCGCGCAGGCAATGCGCTTTGCCGAGGCGGGGGCGGCGCATCTCCATGTCGTCGACCTGGACGGGGCCTTTGCCGGCACCTCGGTCAATGGCGCGGCGGTGCAGGAGATTGTCGCGCGCTTTCCCGGCTATGTGCAGCTGGGCGGCGGCATTCGGGACCGGGCGGCGATCGCGCGCTGGTTCGATCTGGGCGTGGCGCGCGTCGTCATCGGCACCGCCGCGCTCGACAATCCCGATCTGGTGCGGGGCGCGGCGCGTGAATTTCCCGGCGGCATCGTCGTCGCGGTGGATGCGCGCGACGGCATGGTCGCCACGCGCGGCTGGGCCGATGTCTCGACCACCAGCGTCGTCGATCTCGCCCGCCGGTTCGAGGATGCCGGCGTCGCCGCGCTGCTGTTCACCGATGTCGGCCGCGACGGGTTGCTGAAGGGCGCCAATATCGAGGCGACGGTGGACCTGGCCCGCGCGGTGCGGATTCCGGTCATCGCCTCGGGCGGGGTGAAGGGCCTGGCCGACATCCACCTGCTCGCGCTACATGCGAAGGACGGGGTGGAAGGCGTGATCACCGGCCGCGCGCTGTATGATGGCCGGCTGGACCTGGCGGCGGCGCTGAGCGTGGCGGCGGCGGCATGAGCGTTCGCGCGCGCGTCATCCCTTGCCTCGACGTGGCCGAGGGGCGCGTGGTGAAGGGCGTGAACTTCGTCGACCTGAGGGACGCGGGCGACCCCGTCGAACAGGCCCGCGCCTATGACGCGGCCGGCGCCGACGAGCTGTGCTTCCTCGACATCACCGCCAGCCATGAGGCGCGCGGCACCATGCTCGACGTGGTGCGCCGCACCGCCGAGGTCTGCTTCATGCCGCTGACCGTGGGCGGCGGGGTGCGCGCGGTGGCGGATGCGCGCGCGCTGCTGCTGGCGGGCGCGGACAAGGTCGCGGTCAATTCCGCTGCCGTTGCCCGGCCCGAACTGGTCGCCGAGATTGCCGACCGCTTCGGCAGCCAGTGCGTGGTCGGCTCGGTCGATGCGCGCCGCGTCGCACCGGGGCGGTGGGAAGTCTTCACCCATGGCGGCCGGCGCGCGACGGGCATCGACGCGGTCGCCCATGCGCTGAACCTGGCACGGCTGGGCGCGGGCGAGCTGCTGATCACCTCGATGGACCGCGACGGCACCCGCGATGGCTATGACCTGGCGCTGACCCGCGCGGTTGCCGATGCGGTGCGCGTGCCGGTGGTCGCCTCGGGCGGGGTGGGGAGCCTCGATCACCTGGTCGCCGGGATTGTCGAGGGGCAGGCGAGCGCGGTGCTCGCCGCCTCGATCTTCCATTTCGGCGAGGCGAGCATTGCCCAGGCCCATGCCGCGCTGGCCGCTGCCGGGGTACCGGTCCGCCAGCCGGTCAGCGCTTAAGTAGAGCGTCTCGTTTACACCGAAACGTGTTTTTTCCACGCGTTTCCAACATCTCCAACAATTTTAAACTTTCCCCGTTATGCCCGGGGGCATGATCGCGCTTGTGTCCGCTGCGCATTCGGGCGTGCCGCGCCCGCGCACCGCGCCCGAACTGTCGGACGCGGCGCTGTTCGTGATGGCGGTGGTGGGAGTCTTCCTCGCCCGCCGGGCGCTGCGCGCGCGCTTCGCCAAGAACCGCCAGCGCCCGCAGGATTGACGCGGGCGCGCCCCTGCGCCACGCGGGGGACGCCATGGACCCGCTCGACCGCCTGGAAGCCACCATCCGCGCCCGCCGGGGCGCCGCGCCCGACAGCTCCTATGTCGCCCGGCTGTTCACACGCGGCCGCGCCAAGATTGCGCAGAAGCTGGGCGAGGAAGCGGTGGAAGCCGCCATCGCCGCCGTGCAGGACGATGCGGCCGCGCTGACGGCGGAGGCCGCCGACCTGATGTTCCACCTGCTCGTGCTGCTCGCCGATGCGGGGCTCAGCCTGAATGATGTGCGTGCCGAACTCGCCCGGCGCGAAGGCGTGTCGGGCATCGACGAGAAAGCGGCGCGCGCGGATTAGGGTAGATTCAGCTTCGCCGAGGCCGCACCCCTCCGGTTATCCTCCATCCGTTCGTCCCGAGCAAAGTCGAGGGACGTGAAACGAGGCGTGGCGCCCGCCCCCCGTGTCTCGACTTCGCTCGACACGAACGGTGTTTCAGCCTTTAAAGAACGGCACCAAACCGCACCCACCCGGAGCAGCCGATGCCGATCGACGCCACCCTGCCCTATGACGACAGCAACATCTTCGCCCGCATCCTGCGCGGCGAGATTCCGGCGAACAAGGTCCATGAGGACGATTACGCGCTGGCCTTTCACGACATCAACCCGCAGGCGCCGACGCATGTGCTGGTGATCCCCAAGGGCGCCTATGTGAGCTGGGACGATTTTTCGGCCCGCGCGAGCGAGGCGGAGATTGCCGGCTTCGTGCGTGCGGTGGGCATGGTCGCGCGCGCGGCCGGGCTGGTGGCGCCGGGATACCGCCTGCTCGCCAATATCGGGCACGACGCGCACCAGGAAGTGCCGCACCTGCACGTGCACATCTTTGCCGGCCGTCCGCTGGGACCGATGCTGGCGCGGTAAAGCGCCGACACGATAGCGGGCCACACCGATAAAAGGATTGTGCGCAGGCAAATTGCGTTTAGGGTCGCTCGATCATATCGGCGGCGCGGGCATTGCCGCCGTCAGGGAGAGCCAATAGATGATATTCGGGCGCGTCAAACCCCTCGACGCCATTCTTGCAACCGCCGAGAAGAAATCGCTGCACCGCTCGCTCGGCTGGTTCCAGCTGACGCTGTTCGGCATCGGCTGCGTCATCGGCACCGGCATTTTCGTGCTGACGGCGGCCGGCGCGCAGAAAGCCGGGCCGGGGCTGATGCTGGCCTTTGTCATTGCCGGCGCGATCTGCATCGTGGCTGCGCTCTGCTATGCAGAGATTGCCGCGATGATCCCGGTCGCGGGCTCTGCCTATACCTATACCTATGCGACCATGGGCGAATTGCTGGCCTGGACGGTGGGCTGGGCGCTGGTGCTGGAATATGCGGTGGCCGCGTCGGCGGTGTCGGTTGGCTGGTCGGGCTATTTCACCGGCACGATATTGGGCAATTCGCTGGGCGTACATCTGCCCGCCTGGATGACGGCGGGGCCGGTGGCGCTGGGCGGGGCCGAGGGCGGGCTGGTCAACCTGCCGGCGGCGGGCATTGCGCTGCTCGTCACCTGGCTGCTGATGATCGGCACCACCGAAAGCGCGCGGGTGAACGCAGTGCTGGTGGCGATCAAGGTCACCGCGCTGACGGCGTTCATTGTGCTGACGCTGCCCAAGACGAATACGGCGGAGTTCAGCCCCTTTCTGCCGGCGGGCGTGTTCGGCGGCTTCGGCACCGGCGTGGGCGCGGTGGGCGCGGCGGCGACGATCTTCTTTGCCTATGTCGGCTTCGATGCGGTGTCGACCGCGGCGGAGGAAACCCGCAACCCGCAGCGCAACGTGCCGATCGGCCTGATCGGCTCGCTGCTGTTCTGTACGGTCTTCTACATTCTGGTCGCCGCCGGGGCGATCGGCACCATCGGCGGCCAGCCGATCCTGGGGCTGGATGGCACGCCGCTCGCCACCGGTTCGCCCGAACTCGCCCGGCAATGCGCGCTGCCGCAGCATGCCCAGGCGCTGGTCTGCTCCAACGAGGCGCTGGCGCATGTGCTGCGCGTGATCGGCTTTGGCGCGATCGGCAATGCGCTGGGCTATGCCGCGTTCATCGCGCTGCCCTCGGTCATCCTCATCCTGCTGTTCGGGCAGACGCGCATCTTCTTCGTGATGGCGCGCGACGGGATGCTGCCCGAATGGCTGGCCAAAGTGCACCCCAAATGGAAGACGCCGCACATCGTGACCGCCTATACCGGCGTGGTGACGGCGCTGGCGGCGGCGTTCTTCCCGGTGGGGCAGCTCGCCGACTGGGCCAATGCCGGCACGCTCTATGCCTTCATGATGGTGGCGATTGCGGTGATGGTGCTGCGCCGCACCGCGCCCAACGCGCCGCGCAAGTTCCGCACGCCGGCGCTGTGGCTAGTCGGGCCGGCGACGATTGGCGGCTGCATCTTCCTGTTCGCCAACCTGCCATGGCAGGCGGTGCTGGTGTTCGGCATCTGGGCGGTGATCGGGCTGGCGGTCTATTTCGCCTATAGCCGCCAGTCGAGCCATCTGGGCCAGGGCCGGGTGGAAGTGCACGAAGCCGATCTGGACACGGCACCGCCCGGCACCGTCTGAGTGTCTGGTTCGAAATTCGCGAAAGAGCGAATTTCGAGGCGGCGCCGGCCCGCTCTCCCGCCCGGCCACCCACGAGAGTACCCTGAATGGGTGGCCGGGCGGGGGAGCGGGCCGGTGCCGGGCTATCCGAAACCGAGTTTCGGATCAGACACTGACGCACGCGGCGTTTCACAAGCAAAGAAAGGCCGGCGGGGAAGCTTCCCGCCGGCTCTTTTTTGTGTGGAGCGTGATTGCCTTAGCGTTGGTTGCAATCGGGAAGGTTCGCGTCGCCCCGGCCACCGAGCCGGGGCTTGGCTTGTTCTTCGGTCGTCACAAGACAGCCTGGCCCCGGCTCAAGGCCGGGGCGACGGATAGGTTTGATCGCAAACCGCCCCGGTCGCCCTCTTGCCAAAGCCCCTCCCCTTCAGGGGAGGGGTTGGGGTGGGGCCTCTGCCAAAAAGGCCGCCCGGTCAGGCGGCGACGCCCAGCTTTTCGGCCGCCAGCGCCTTCAGGTCGACCATCGGCCGCGCGCCGACATGGCTGATGATTTCGGCCGCGCAGATCGCGCCCAGGCGCAGCGACGGCTCCAGCCCCAGCCCGCGCGCCTGGCCGTGCAGGAAGCCGGCGGCGAACAGGTCGCCCGCCCCGGTGGTGTCCACCACCTTGTCGATCGGCTCGGCCGGCACCTCGGCGCGCACGCCGCCGGCAATCGCCAGCGCGCCCTTTTCGCTGCGGGTGCAGACGAGCAGCGGCACCTGCGGCGCGATGGTGGCAATCGCCGCTTCGAAATCTTCCTGCTCGGCCAGCGCCAGCAGCTCGTTTTCATTGGCGAACAGGATGTCGATCAGCCCGTCCTTCAGCAGCTGGCGGAAATCGCCGCCATGCCGGCCGATGCAGAACACGTCGGACAGGGTGAACGCCACCTTGCGCCCGGCGCTGCGGGCAATGTCGATCGCGGCGCGCATCGCGGCGCGCGGCTCCTCGGGGTCCCACAGATAGCCTTCGAGATAGAGGATCGCGGCCGAGGCGATCAGGTCGGCGTCGAGCGCATGCGCGGGCAGGAACTGCGACGCGCCCAGAAAGGTGTTCATCGTGCGCTGCCCGTCGGGCGTCACGAAGATCAGGCAGCGCGCGGTCGACGGCTCACCGGCGCGCGCGGGCGTGGCAAAGGCAACGCCCACCGAGCGGATATCGTGCGCGAACACCTGGCCCAGCTGGTCATCCGCGACCTGGCCGATAAAGCCGCACTGGCCGCCCAGCGCCGCGATGCCGGCCACGGTGTTGGCGGCCGAACCGCCGCTCGCCTCGATCCCCGGCCCCATCTTGGCATAGAGCGCATCGGCCTCAGCCGGCGAGAACACCAGCTGCATCGATCCCTTGGCCATGCCTTCGGCCGCGATGAAGGCGTCGTCGGCATGGGCGAGCACGTCGACGATCGCGTTGCCGATCGCCACCACGTCAAGATTGGCTTGCGTCAATTACAGTCTCCCGAAAAGCTTTGTGCTCGCCTAGAGAGGCGCATCGCTTCTGGCAACGGGGAACACCATGGGGCACATGCCATGCGCGCACTGATCCTGACCGGGCTGCTCGCCGGCTGTGCAAGTGCAGGCGGGGCGCCGCCGCCGGTGCAGCGCGCCGCGCCCGTTCCCATCCCCACCACGCCGCGCGGCGCGGCCACCGCCGCCGGGCTGATCGGGCGCGACGCGCGCGCGCTGATCGCCCAGTTCGGCCAGCCCGCCGCCGATATGAGCGAGGGGCGCGCGCGCAAGCTGCAGTTCGTCGGCACCGCCTGTGTGCTCGACGCCTATCTCTATCCCAAGGGGTCGGGCGCGCCGGTCGTCACCCATGTCGACACCCGCCAGCGCGACGGCAGCCCGATCGACCGCGCCGCCTGCGCCGCCGCGCTCAGCCGGCGGGGGCGGTAGCGGGGAGCAGCTGCGCGAGCGCCCAGCCCGCCGCCTCGCGCACCACGTCGGACGCATCGTCCAGCAGCGCGGTAAGCGGGGCGGCGAGCGCCACATCGCCGCTGTTGCCGGCGGCGATGCAGGCGTTGCGCACCATCCGGTCGCGGCCGATGCGCTTGATCGGCGATCCGGCAAACACCTGGCGAAAACCCGCATCGTCCAGCGCGAGCAGATCGGCCAGCGCGGGTGCGGCCAGCTCTGCGCGCGGCAGAAAGGCGCGGTGCGCGGCGGCCTGGCTGGCGAACTTGTTCCACGGGCACACCGCCAGGCAATCGTCGCAGCCATAGACGCGGTTGCCGATCCCGGCGCGCAGTGCGAGCGGGATCGCGCCCTTATGCTCGATGGTGAGGTAGGAGATGCAGCGCCGCGCATCGAGGCGATAGGGTGCGGGGAAGGCATCGGTCGGGCAGGCGCGCTGGCAGGCGTCGCAGCTGCCGCACCGGTCGCGCGCCGGGGTGTCCGCCGGCAGCGCCAGCGTGGTGTAGATCGCCCCCAGAAACAGCCAGCTGCCCTGCGCGCGGCTGACCAGATTGGTGTGCTTGCCCTGCCAGCCGAGCCCGGCGGCTTCCGCCAGCGGCTTTTCCATCACCGGCGCGGTATCGACGAACACCTTCACCTCGCCGCCCGCCTGTTCGACCAGCCAGCGCGCCAGTGTCTTCAGCGCGCGCTTCACCACATCGTGATAATCGCCCCCTTGCGCATAGACCGACACACGGCCGCGCTCCGGATGCGCGGCGAGCGCCAGCGGGTCGCGCCCGGGCGCATAGCTCATGCCAAGCGCGATCACGCTCTCCACCGCCGGCCACAGCCCGCGCGGGCTGGCCCGCTCGCCCGCGCGCGCCTCCATCCACAGCATCTCGCCATGCGCGCCCTCGTCCAGCCAGGCGCGCAGTCGCGCGGCCGCCTGTGGCGCGGCATCGGCCGGGGCAATGCCACAGGCGGCAAAGCCGATTTCGGCAGCTTTTGCCTTCAGCGCGTCTGCGAATGGCTTGTCTTTGTTCATCCTTGCCCGTTACCACATGCGCCAACGGCAGATATCGGGGAAGCGGGCTTGAACCAAGACTTGGCGATCAGTGCTGCGGGGCTGGTGAAACGGTTCGGCGCGCGGCGGGTGGTGGACGGGGTCGACATCGCCGTGCCCCGGGGCATGATCTATGGCGTGCTCGGCCCCAATGGTGCGGGCAAGACGACGACGCTTCGCATGCTGCTGGGCATCATCGAGCCCGACGCGGGCAGCCGCACGCTGCTGGGCCGGGCGATCCCGCGCGAGGCAAGCGATTTCGTCGGCTATCTGCCCGAGGAGCGCGGCCTCTATCCCGCGATGAAGGCGCGCGAGGCGATTGCCTTCATGGGCGCGCTGCGCGGGCTGGACTGGCGCGAGGGGCGCCGCCGCGCCGACACGCTGCTGGAAAGCGCGGGCCTTGCCCATGCCGCCGACCAGAAGATCCGCAAACTCTCCAAGGGCATGGCACAGCTGGTGCAGCTGCTCGGCTCGGTGGTGCACCAGCCCGAGCTGCTGGTGCTGGACGAGCCGTTTTCGGGGCTCGACCCGGTCAATCAGGAACGGCTGGAGGCGCTGATCCTGGCCGAGCGCGACCGGGGGGCGACCGTGCTGTTCTCCACCCACATCATGGGCCATGCCGAGCGGCTGTGCGACCGGCTAGCGATCATCGCCGGCGGCAAGCGCCGGTTCGAGGGGACCGTGGCACAGGCGCGCGGCACGCTGCCCGCGCAGGTGCATTACACGCCGCGCGTCGCGCTCGACGGGATCGACCGGCTGCTGCCCGCCGATGCCCGGCATCAGGAGGGCGAATGGGTGTTCACCCTCCCTGAAACCGGGATGGAAGCGCTGCTGATGCCGCTGATTTCGGCCGGGCACGGCATTGCCGCGCTGTCGGTCGAGCGGCCGCGCCTGCACGACGCGTTCGTGCGCATCGTGGGCAGCGAAGGGGTGGAGACCGCGCAATGACCAGCAACCGCCAGCGGTTGATCCGCCAGACGCTTACCATCGCCCGGCGCGACTTTACCGCCACCGTGTTCACGCCGCTGTTCCTGCTGTTCCTGCTGTCGCCGCTGATCATGGTGGCGTTCGGGTCGCTGGGCGCGCTGGGCGGCGCGACCTTTGCCGCCGGCGCCGAGGGCAAGGCCCGGCTGATCGCGATTGCCGCACCTGCCGACCAGGCCGGGCTGCGCGCCGCCGATGAACGGATGCGCCGCATCTTCCGCCGGGGCGACGCGCCGCCGCCGCTGATCATCGAGGCGCCCGGGGCCGACCCCGCCGCCCAGGCGCGCGCCGCGTTCGACCGCAAGGATTATGACGCGACCGCCGTGCTGCACGGGGCCCTCGACCATCCCGACATTCTCTACAGCAGCACCGGCACGCGCGCGGCGGATTATCTGGCGGCGCTGGCGGAAGCGACGCTGGACAGCCGGGCGCGGCGCGGCACCACGCTCAGCCAGGCCCGCAAACAGCCCTTCACCCGCACCACCATCACCCGCAGCGGACAGAACCAGACCGCGTTTCTGGCGGTGGGCGGCATCTTCTTCCTCACCCTGTTCCTCTCGGGCCAGTCGGTCAGCGTGATGACCGAGGAACGCAGCAACAAGGTGATCGAGATTCTGGCCGCCGCCGTGCCGCTGGAGGCGGTGTTTCTGGGCAAGCTGATCGGCATGTTCGGGGTGGCGGTGCTGTTCGTGCTGTTCTGGGGAACACTGGTCAGCCAGATCGGCCATTTCATTCCCGGCGGCGGCGCGCGGGTGCTGGCGGAGATTGGCCCGGCCGTTGGGCTGCCCATGTTTGTCGTGCTGTTCTTCAGCTATTTCACCATGGCCTATATGCTGCTCGGCGCGGTGTTCCTCAGCATCGGCGCGCAGGCGCAGACGATGCGCGAGGTGCAGCTGCTGTCGCTGCCCATCACCATTTTGCAGATGGCGATGTTCGGGCTTGCCTCGGCCGCAGCCGGCGACCCCGGCTCGACGATTGCGCATATCGCCGAAATCTTCCCGCTGTCCTCGCCCTTTGCGATGGTGGCGCGGGCGGCAAACAGCGCGCCGCTCTGGCCGCATGCGCTCGCGCTCGCCTGGCAGGCTTTGTGGGTGGCGGTCACCATCTGGGTGGGTGCCGGCGCGTTCCGGCGCGGGGTGCTGAAATCGGGTGGCGGGCCGGGCGGATTGTTCGCGCGGCGAATGGCAACGACCCCTATTGACAATAATGTCAATTAACGCTGTCCTGCTCGGCAAAGGAGAGAGTGACCATGGCGACTCTGGCGACTGACGCGACGCAAAGCCTTCCGATCGACCCGCTCGACGTGACCCGGCCCGAGCTTTACCGCGACGATGTGTGGCAGGCGCCGTTCCGCGAACTGCGCGCCAAGGCCCCCGTCTATCGCTGCGAGAACAGCGATTTCGGCGCCTATTGGTCGCTCTCCACCTACAAGCCGATTGTCGAGGTTGAATCGCTGCCCGATCTCTATTCGAGCGAGATGGGCGGCATCGTCGTCGCCGACCTCAATCCCGAGCGCGGCGACATCAAGGCGCCGATGTTCATTTCGATGGACCGGCCCAAGCATACCGGCCAGCGCCGCACCGTCGCCCCCGCCTTCACCCCCAGCGAGATCGAGCGCATGGCGGTCGATGTGCGGCGCCGCACGATCGAGGTGCTCGACAGCCTGCCCTATGGCGAGACGTTCGACTGGGTCGATCGCGTCTCGATCGAACTGACCACGCAGATGCTCGCCATCCTGTTCGACTTTCCGTGGGAAGAGCGCCGCAAGCTGACCTATTGGTCGGACTGGGCGGGCGATATCGAACTGTCGAAGAGCGACGAACTGCGCCAGCAGCGCCAGACGATCATGTTCGAATGCGCGGCCTATTTCAAAACCTTGTGGGACTCGAAGATCGGCAAGGAGCCGACGCCCGACCTGATCTCGATGATGATCCATTCCGAGGCCATGGCGCACATGGACGACATGGAATTTCTGGGCAATCTCATCCTGCTGATCGTGGGCGGCAACGACACCACGCGCAATTCGATGACGGCGGCGGCCTATGGCCTCGACCTGTGGCCCGACCAGCGCGCCAAGCTGGAGGCCGACCCTGGCCTCATTCCGAACGCGGTGCAGGAAATCATCCGCTGGCAGACGCCGCTGGCCCATATGCGCCGCACCGCGACGCAGGACACGGTGCTGGAGGGGCACCAGATCAAGGCCGGCGACAAGCTGGTGATGTGGTACATCTCCGCCAACCGCGACGAGAGCGTGTTCGGCGCGGACGCCGACCAGATCGTGGTCGACCGGCCCAATGCCCGGCGCCACCTGGCGTTCGGCCATGGCATCCACCGCTGCGTCGGCGCGCGGCTGGCCGAACTGCAGATCGGCGTGCTGCTGGACGAAATGGCCAAGCGGCGGATGCGCGTGAATGTGGTCGGCGCGCCGGAGCGGGTCGCGGCCTGCTTCGTCCATGGCTATCGCAAGCTGCCGGTCGAACTCAGCCGTTATTGACGCATCCGCCGGCGCCCGGGCGACGTAACTTCGGCCGTCTGCTGCACGTAGCAGGGCAAGAAGGAGCATTGCCATGAACGACCGTCGCCAGTTTCTGTCGCTTGCCGCCTTGGGGAGCGGCCTCGCCATTCTGGGTGGCTGGCCGTGGAGCAGCCGCGCCGGCGCTGCGGAAAAGTTCGAAGTCACGCTCAGCGATGCGCAGTGGCGCAAGAAGCTGTCGCCGGCCGCCTATCAGACGCTGCGGCACGAGGCGACCGAAACCCCCTTCACCAGCCCGCTGGTGAAGGAACATCGCGCCGGCACCTTCCTGTGTGCCGGGTGCGATCTGCCGCTCTATTCATCGCGCACCAAATATGACAGCGGCACCGGCTGGCCCAGCTTCTGGCAGCCCCTTGCCAATGCTGTGCGCACCAAGAGCGACCGGCTGCTGGGCTTTGAGCGGGTTGAAGTGCATTGCCGCCGCTGCGGCGGCCATCTGGGCCATGTGTTCGACGATGGGCCGCAGCCGACCGGCAAGCGTTACTGCATGAACGGCGTGGCGATGAAGTTCCGCCCCGGCGCCGCCTGAGCGGGCGTTCAGTCGACGGTCGCGAAGGTCAGGATGCCGCGCGCGGTGCCGGTGGCGATCTGCACCGGCACCATCGGCGCGGGCTGAATGGGCTGGAGCAGCGGCGCGGTGCCGGCATAGATGAAGCCGTGCGCGGGATAGACCGTCAGCCCCAGATCGCGCATCGGGCCGTACCACACGCGCACCTGGCTCCAGTCCCCCGCCGGTGACACGTCGATAGCGCGGACATCGCGCTCAATGCCGCCGCGCCGCGACCAGTTGGCATGAGTGAGCAACACTTCGCGGTCGCTGAGGATCGCGCTGACCATGGCGACATGGCCCAGGCGCATCTTGCCATGCGCGGCAAAGGCCAGCACTGCGCCCACCTGCGGCACCTGACCACGCGCATAGCGCCCCTCGGCCTGTGCCCACCAGGTGTACGCATTGCCGCGAATTTCGATGCCGGAAACCTGCCGCGCGAAGGGAACGCACTGGAGGATCTTGGCCGAGGCAGGCATCGCCGCGCCGAACAAAATCATCACCATCAGCGCGAAACGCGCTGCAAAGCCCTTGCGTTGCATGGACCCCCCAAAGGTCGCTGGAACTGCCGTTGATCCTGTCAAAGCAGATCGGGACTTGCGTGAAAACCCGTAAGGGACCGCTTCCGGGACGAGTTGAGCCGACCGGGCGATGACCTGCGCCGGGCGGTGTTTTCTGAGTCGTTTTTCGGCAGAGCGCAAAAAGACCTTTGCGCACCCGGGGCGCTCCCGGCGGGCGGCAAAACTGCCCCGGCTGTTTCATTGCGGCGCAGATCGGCCCGGCGCCACGGCAATCCTAACGCTTCCTTAACCCGCTCAATCGCATAGCTTTCGCCAAATTGGGCAGGAGTATGCGGCGATGAAGCGGGCAGGGATCGGGCCATGGCGGGCGTTGGGCGTGGCCCTGGCGCTGGCGGCATGTGGCGGTGAAGACCCCAACCGCAATCTCGACTCGCTCGATGCCGAACTCGCCGACGGCAATTCCACCGGCAATCAGCGCGACCCCGCCCTGACCAGCGCGCTGCGCGACCAGATCATGGTCGATCCGCAACTGGCCGCGCAGAGCAACCCCGATGCGGTGCGCCCGCCCAGCCGCCCCTATTCGGCGCCGATGCCCGCCGATCAGCCCAACCGCGCTGCCGCCGCCGAAGCGCGCACCAGCGAAAAGCTGAAAACCGCGCCGCCTGCGGCCCAAGGGTGCAGCCAGTGCGCCGCGCGGCGCGACGCGATGACGCTGGGGGGGCTGGCCGCCCGCCAACGCGGCAGGACCAGCGCGTGCGCGGCGAATATCGGCTATTCCACCCGCTGGGCGACGCTGCTGCCGGCGGACGTGCCGCTCTATCCCGATGCCCGCGTCACCGAGGCAGCCGGCAATTCGCGGGACGGTTGCCAGCTGCGCGTGGTGAGCTTTGCCACCTCGGCATCGGTGCAGACCGTGCTCGACTGGTATTACACCCGCGTCTCGAACGCCGGCTATTCGGCCGAGCATCAGGCCGATGGCAGCCAGCATGTGCTGGCCGGCACCAAGGGCGAGGGCGCCTATGCGATTTTCGTTGCCAAGCGCGAGGATGGCGGCGCCGATGTCGACATGGTGGTGAATAACGGGCGGTAGGGTTTTTGGGGGGAGCGGGCCGGCACCGCGACAAAAACCCTCAACACCCGCCGGTCAACACGCCGGGTTTCCAAGCCGGGCGCGGCGCGCTACGCCGCTGGATGATGAACGGCTTTCTTCTGGTGATGCTGGGCGGTGCTGCCGGTTCGGCGGCGCGCTATGGGCTGGGGCGGGTGATTGCCGCCTGGGCCGGCACCGGCTTTCCCTGGGGAACGCTGGCGGTGAACCTTATTGGCGGCCTCGCCATGGGTGTCCTGGCCGGTCTGCTCCCGCGCTGGACGGGGGCTGAGGCGGCGCGCCTGCTGCTATCTATCGGATTTCTGGGCGGATTTACCACCTTCTCCAGCTTCGCGCTGGAAACCGTGGCGCTGATCGACCGGGGCGCCGCACCGCTTGCCATCGTGTACACGACACTGTCTGTTTTGGGGGCGGTGGCGGGCGTCTATGCCGGACGGGCCCTGGCATGAGCGAGGTCCGCCAGTTCACCGTCGCCGCCGATGACGAGGGCATCCGGCTCGACCGCTGGTTCAAGCGGCATCTGGAGGGGACCAGCTTCACCACCATCGCCAAATGGGCGCGCACCGGCCAGCTGCGCGTCGATGGCGCCCGCGCGACCCCGGGCGACCGGCTGAGCGCGGGGCAGGTGATCCGCGTGCCCCCGCCCGAGCCCAAGGCCGCGCCCCGGCCGCAGCGCGTGCGCCCGCCGCTGAGCGACGACCAGACCACCTTCATCCGCGAGCTGGTGATCCACCAGGACGCCTCGGCCATCGTCATCAACAAGCCGCCGGGCCTGGCCACCCAGGGCGGCACCAAGACCAGCGAGCATGTCGATGCGCTGCTCGACGGGTTGCGGTTCGAGGCGGAAGGGCGGCCCAAGCTGGTCCACCGGCTCGACAAGGATACGTCGGGCGCGCTGCTGGTGGCGCGCAACGCCCGCGCTGCCGGCTTTTTCGCCAAGAGCTTTTCCGGACGCACCGCGCGCAAGGTCTATTGGGCGCTGGTGGTCGGGGTGCCCTCGATCGACGACGGGATGGTCGAGCTGCCCATCGCCAAGCAGCCCGGCACCGGCGGCGAAAAGATGCATGTCGACGAAGCCGAAGGCCAGCCGGCGCGCAGCCGCTACCGGGTGATCGAGCGCGCCGGCAACCGCGCCGCCTGGGTCGAGCTGCAGCCCTTTACCGGGCGCACCCATCAGCTGCGCGTGCACATGGCCGCGATCGGTCACCCGATTGTGGGCGACGGCAAATATGGCGGGCAGGCCGCGTTCCTGACCGGGGGCGTCAGCCGCAAGATGCACCTGCACGCGCGCCGCATCCGCATCGACCATCCCGATGGCGGAGTGGTCGACGTGGCGGCCGAGCTGCCGGCGCATTTTGCCGAGAGCATGGCGCTGCTGGGCTTCGACCCGGCGCTGGGCGATGCGCTGCCGCTCGACACGCCGCGCCTGCCGGAAGGGGAGGCGCGCCGCCGCCGGGCCGCTGCCCAGGCTAAGGACCGGCGCCAGGCACGCAAGGGCGAGCGCCGCAACCGCAGGCGATAGCGGGCCGTGCACCCCAACCGCGCCTTCCACCCCGGCCCCGAGCATGACGTGCTGGCAGAGATTGCAGCGATCGGCTTTGCCCGGGTGATCGCGGCAACGCCCGCAGGCGTCCGCGTCGCCCATGCGCCGGTGGTGCGCGCCGGTGTCGACCGGCTGCGCTTCCACCTGGCCAAGGCGAATGCGCTCTCGCCACATCTGGCCGGGGCAAGCGCGCTGGTGCTGGCGGAAGGGCCCAATGGCTATATCAGCGCCAACTGGTATGCCGACCAGCGCGGTGCGGTGCCGACCTGGAATTATTGCGCGGCGGAAGCCGAAGGGACCGTGCAGGCGCTTGACCGCGACGCGCTGATCGCGCTGCTCGACACGCTGGCCGCCACCTTCGAGCCGCGCGTGGGGGAGGACTGGACCCGCGCCAAGATGGAGCCCGCCCGATTCGAGGCGATGCTGGGCGCGATCACGGCGTTCGAGCTGCGCGTGACCGCCACCCGCGCCACCCACAAGCTGAGCCAGAACAAGGACGCCGCCACCATCGAGCGGCTGGCCGGGGCAGTGGCGGCCAGCGGCAATGATGCGCTCGCCCGCCGGATGCGGGGCGACTGAGCTTATTGCTTGGGGTCGGCCGGTGGCAGTTCGGGCTGTTCGGCGAGCGCGGCGGGCGTGGGTGCAGCGGGCGCGCGACACCCGCGCGCGGCGCCCAGCCCCTTCAGGAACGACCGCCGCACCGTGCCCGCATGCACCGCCGCCTCCGCCCGCCGCTGCGCCTTGTCGGCCCCGGTGATGACGCGGACGACGCCCAGCCCGGGGATCAGCGCGCCCACCGCCGCCCGGGTCGCGGCGGCCGCCACCGCAGCCCCTTCGCCCTTGGGCTTGCCGGGGATATCGACATCGTCACCCAGCGCTTTGGTCAGCTGGGCAACTTGGTCGGTAATCTGCGCGCAACTGCGCGTGTTCGTCATGCTATAGGGTGCCGACTGCGCCATCAGCAGCACTGGCGGAATCTTGTCCTTCTCGATCCTGGTATCGCGCAGCGGCTCGGTCGCCGCGCGGCCGACGCTGTCGTCATTGCGCACTTGTGCCGCGGCAATCGCGGGCAGCGCGACCAGGGCAAGAATCATCACGCGCATCATCTGCTCCTCCATGCCCCGCCGTCACTCTAGGCGGTGCGCGGCATGGATGATAGCGGCGCCGTGGTTGCGCGCGCGCATCGCATGCGCCATGCCGCGCGGATGGCATGGTGGCTGCCCCGGATCGGAACGCTGGCAAGCGCGCTGCTGCTGTTCGCACTGTGGATGCACCCGGCGGTGCTCGATCCGCTGAACGCCGGCTGGCTGCTGACGGGCAGTGACCGGGGGCAGACGGCGCTGGGGCTGGCGGCCTATCTGCGCGGCGGCGGCTGGCCGGGGCTCAGCCAGCAGCTGCTGATGGCGCCGGAGGGGACCAGCCTGCTGCTGACCGATTCGATCCCGCTGCTCGGCGTGCTGGTCGGGCCGTTCGCGCGCTGGCTGCCGCCGGGAGTGCAGCTGGTCGGGCTGTGGTATCTGGCGTGCGTGCTGCTGCAGTTCGGTTTCGCCTGGGCGCTCATCCGCCCGCGCGCGCCGGACGGACTTTCGGCCTGGGCCGCCAGCCTGTTGCTGGCGGCAGCACCCGTGCTGCTCAACCGCTATATCCACCCCAGCCTGTGCGCCCATTGGCTGCTGCTCTGGGCGCTGTGGATCTATGTCGAGCCCGCGCGCGCCGGGCGGATCGGCTGGTGGCTGGCGGTGCTGGGGGTGACGGCGCTCGTCCATAATTACCTGCTGCTGATGGTCGCCGCGATCTGGGCGGGACACCTGCTTGAGCGGCTGGCGGCGGGCGGTTGGCGGCGCGTGCTGGTGGAGGGCGCACTGGGGCTGGCGCTGGTCGCGGCGATCATCGTTTGGCTGGGGGTGGCCGGGCTGCGCTATCCGCCGACCGGCACCTATGGCGCGTTTCCGATGGCGCTCGACGGCTGGGTGAACCCGGCCAATCCCAGCTATTCGGTATTCCTGCCCTCCAGCCCCGAGGATCGCGGCCGCGGCTATGAGGGGTTTCAGTATCTGGGCGCGGGGCTGATCGGGCTGGCGGTGGTGGCGTTGATCGCGGGCACCGCCACCGCGCCGACGAAGGGCGACACCGGCCTTAGGCGGCTGGGCTGGCTGGTGCCGGGATTTGCGGTGCTGGCGCTGCTCGCCTTTGGCCATCACTGGGTGATCTGGGGGCAGACGGTGGTGAAGTGGCCGCTGCCGCCGGCGATCGTCGATGCGCTTGATCCGGTGCGGGCGAGCGGCCGGCTGTTCTGGCCGATCACCTATTGCTTCGTGTTTATGGTGCTGGCGCTGGTGCTGCGGATGAAGGCCGCGCGGCTGTTGCTGGCGGCGGCGCTGGCGGTGCAGATGCTCGACCTCAGCGCAATGCTCGCCGCGATCCGCCCGACCAGCGCGCGCGCGGCCGATGCCACGCTTTATCAGCGTACGCGCGATCCGCGCTGGGCGCAGCTTATCGCCGGCGCGCGCGCGGTCGATTTCATGCCGGCAAGCGTGACCGCCGATCTTCAGCTGATGCACGAGGTCAGCTGGCGCGCGGTGCTGGCCGGCAAGCCGGTGGGCTTCACCTATACCGCCCGGCTGCCGGGGCCGAGCGCGGCGCGGCTCGCGCGCGAGGCACGGGCCTTTGCGCAGGGGCAGGTGGCACCCGGGCACCTGGTCGTGCTGCTGGGGCATCGGGTGCCGGCGATCTGGCGCACCCGCGTGCAGCGGATCGACGGCGTTCCCGTCATCATCGGCTGAGCCGGGCGGCCGCCCCCGCGCCGCCCGGCCCCCACCGGGGGTCAGGCCGTGGCCGCGACCTGGTGGAAGAAATCGATGAACCCCATCACCGATGCGTCATAGCCCAGCACCTTGGGATTGGTGCTTTCGATCAGCAGATACTCGTCCGGCGCGTGGGCGCCATTGCCATGGCCGAAGCCGAACTGGCCCGCCGCCATCGACACCGGCGCCGAAGTGAAGACATAGCCCGGCCACGACCCCGCCAGCCGGGGCGAGACCGACGTGGTGACGCCGGCGCGGGCATAGGTTGCGAGCTCCGCCTTGATCAGCGGCGAATTCTCGTCGGTTTCGGTCGGGTCATAACCGCCCGTCACCTTCACCTCGATATCGCCAAAGCCGCGCTTGGCCAGATGTGCCTTCAGCTTGGCGACGCATTCGTCATGCGTCTGGTTGGGCACCAGGCGGAAGTCGAGCTTCGCCACCGCCCGCGACGGCAAAATGGTCTTGCCCCCCGGCCCGGTATAGCCCGCGACCAGCCCCTCGATATTGACGGTCGGCTGCGATGCCAGCCGTTCGAGCACCTGCGGCCAGGGCTGGTCGTCGATAAAGTGGCGCACGCCCATCTGCCGCTTGGCGACGTCTTCCTTCTCCTTCACCGCGGCATCGGCGATCAGCGCCTTTTCCCGCGCGGTCAGCGCGCGGACATTGTCATACCAGCCATCGATCGCGGGCTTGTTGCCATCGGCGGTGACCAGCGTCTGCAATGCCTCGACCAGGTGCCAGGCGGGGCTGTCGACCACCGCCTTCATCGACGAATGCAGGTCGCGCGCCGGCCCGCGCCCCCATTTCTCGCCGCTGGCAATCAGTTCGCATTCGATGATGCCCTTGGCGCCCAGATTGATGCTGGCGCTGCCATCGACCGGCGATTGCCAGGCGCTGGGGATGACCACACCCACGGTCTTGCGCAGCGCCGCGGTAATGTCCGGCCGGCGCACCACCTGCGCGAAATGGGGCGAGCCGATCTCCTCCTCGCCCTCGCACACCAGCACCAGATTGACCGGCGGCTTGCGCCCGGCGGCCTTCAGCGCGTGAAGCGCGGCGAGCACCACCGATTCCGGCCCCTTCTGGTTCACCGCGCCGCGCCCGATCAGCACCTTGCCCAGCCCCGGCCGGTCGACGATCCGCCCTTCAAGTGGGGGCGATGACCATTCGGCGGGGTCGAACTGTTTGACGTCGTACATGAAATAGAGGCCGAGCGTTTTCTTCGCGCCATTGTCCATGGTGGCATAGACGCCGGGCAGGCCGCTGGTCGGCACGATCTCCACCTTCTGGAAACCGGCGTCGCGGGCCAGTTCGGCCATATAGGCCGCGCCCTCGGTCACGTTGCGTCCCTCGGCGGCGATGGTGGGCAGCGCAATCCAGTCGCGCAGCCGCTTGATCGCGGCGTCGTGCCCGGCGGTGATGGCGGCGGCGAGCGCCTCCTGCTCGCGCGCGGCAAGCGCCATTCCGGGCATGGCCAGCCCCGCCCCCAGTGCGGCGAGTTTCAGCACGTCCCTGCGATCGGTCATCCCCAGCCTCCCTTGTTTTTAGCGTCGCGCATGATGCGCTGCGGGGCGGGTTAGGCAAGCCCTTGCTTGACTTAACCCGGGGCACTCCCTAACTGCACCGCCAGCGAGGCCTCATGCAGCGTGATCGGGGATTGCCCCGGCTCGGCCTCGGTTGATTTCCCAGCTTCCCAAATCACGCGGGGGGTTAAACCCCGCCGCCGCGCTTCCATTGTGGGAGCCCGCTGGCTCATATTGAGAGTTTATTTCATGCCTTTCGAAACGCTTGGCCTTGCCGAGCCGCTGCGCCGCGCGCTGGCGGCCAAAAATTATGCACAGGCCACCCCCATTCAGGAACAGGCGATCCCGCCGCTGCTCGACGGGCGCGACCTGCTCGGCATCGCCCAGACCGGCACTGGCAAGACGGCAGCGTTCATGCTGCCTTCGATCCAGCGGCTGGTGGCGGCACAGGGCGTCCGCCGCCCCCGGAGCTGCCGCATGCTGGTGCTCGCGCCGACCCGCGAACTGGCCGGCCAGATCGCCCAGAGCGCGCGCGACTATGCCCGCTTCACCAAGCTCAGCATCGCGGTCGTGTTCGGCGGCACCTCGGTCAACAAGGACCGCGCCACGCTCAGCCCGGGCGTCGACATTCTGGTGGCAACGCCGGGCCGCCTGCTCGATCTGGTCGATCAGCAGGCGCTGTCGCTCGGCCAGATCGAGATTCTGGTGCTGGACGAGGCCGACCAGATGCTCGACCTGGGCTTCATCCATGCGCTGAAGCGCATTGTGCGGCTGGTACCGGCGCAGCGGCAGAGCCTGTTCTTTTCCGCCACCATGCCCAAGTCGATCCGCGAGCTGGCCGACCAGTTCCTGACCAAGCCGGTCACCGTCTCGGTCACCCCGGTGGCGACCACGGCCGAACGCGTGGACCAATATGTCACCTTCGTTCAGCAGGCCGAAAAGCAGGCGCTGCTGACGATCACGCTGCGCGACCCGGCGATCGAGCGGGTGATCGTTTTCACCCGCACCAAGCACGGCGCCGACCGGGTGGTGAAGCTGCTTGCTGGCAACGGCATCGCCGCCAACGCCATCCATGGCAACAAGAGCCAGGCACAGCGCGAGCGGGCGCTGGGCGAGTTCAAGACGGGCAAGGCCAAGATCCTGGTCGCAACCGACATCGCCGCGCGCGGCATCGACGTGTCGGGCGTCAGCCATGTCATCAATTTCGAGCTGCCCAATGTACCGGAACAATATGTCCACCGTATCGGCCGCACCGCACGTGCCGGTGCCAGCGGGGTCGCGATCGGCTTTTGCGCAGAGGATGAACGCAGCTACCTGCGCGACATCGAGAAGCTGACGCGCCAGAAGATCACCGTGCGGCCGCTGCCCGACAATTTCATCGCCCAGTCTGAAAAGCTGAAGGCCGAGCGCGCCAAGGTGATCGGCAAGGACCCGATCCGCGAGGATCGTCCGCGCGATCCGGGCCCGCGCGCGCCGCGTGCGACGCACTCGGCCCGCCCCACCCATGGTCGGCCGGCACGTCCGGCCGACGGGCGCCCCCAGCGCGAGGGGCAGGCAGCGCAGCGCCCGGCGGGTGAGCGTGGCCATTCCGCGCGCGGTCGTGGTGGGCGCGGTCGCGGCGGTCGCCCCGGCGGCGGCCCGCGCATGGCCAATGGCTGACGGCTGACCAAAGCCCCTCCCTTTCGGGGGAGGGGCCGGGCCTTGCCACCAATCCAGCCCGACTAAATCAGTGATGGAGGGTCAGCCACTCGCCGCTGTCGGCGCGGGTGGTGCGCAGCGCATTGGCCGGTTCGGCCGGGTCCTCATGGCCGATTGCCATGCCGCAGAACAGCATCCGCTCGGCCGGCGTGCCGAGCGCCGCTGTCACGGTCTGCGGGAACATCGCCCAGCATTCCTGCGGGCAGGTGGCAAGCCCGGCTTCCACCGCGAGCAGCATGACGTTCTGCAGATACATGCCCAGGTCCCCCCATTGCGGCGGCCCCATATGCCGGTCGACCGTGCAGAACAGCGCGGCGGGCGCGCCGAAAAAGGCGAAGTTGCGCGCAAACCACAACCGCCGTGCGGACTTGTCCTCGCGCGGAATGCCGAGCGTCGCATAAAGCGCCTCGCCGACGGCAAAGCGCCGGTCGCGATAGGGGGCGGGCAGTTCCGGCGGATAAATGTCATAGGCGGGCGTCTCGGTTTCGCCCCGCCACAGCTTGGCCGCGATCGCAGCTTTGAGCGCGTCCAGCGCCGCGCCGGTCAGCAGGTCGATATGCCAGGGCTGCAGATTGCCGCCGGTCGGCGCGCGCGCGGCCCTCTCGGCAATCGCGCGCAGCACCGCCATATCGACCGGGGTGCTCAGAAATCCGCGCACGCTGCGCCGCGCGGCAATGGCTTCGGTAACGGTCATCAGTGCCTCAATTTTTCGAGTGCAGGGTATGCCGCAAGCCTTGCCCAGCCGGACCATTTACGCAATGGTGCGCGCCAAATTCAGCCTTGGGAGAGAGTGAATGCCTGAAGCCTATATCGTCGATGCCGTGCGCACTGCGGGCGGCAAGCGCGGCGGCAAGCTGGCCGGGTGGCACCCGGTCGACATGGCGGCCTCGGTGCTCGATGCAATCGTCGCGCGCACCGGCATCGATGGCGGCGCGGTGGACGACGTCATCATGGGCTGCGTGATGCAGGGCGGGCAGCAGGCGGGCCAGGTTGGCCGCAATGCCGTGCTGGCGGCGAAAAACCTGCCGGACAGCGTGCCCGCCGTGTCGATCGACCGCCAGTGCGGCTCGTCGCAGCAATCGATGCAGTTCGCCGCGCAGGCGGTGATGTCCGGCACGCAGGACATGGTGATCGCCGCCGGCGTGGAAAGCATGACGCGCGTGCCGATGGGCACCACCGCGACGCTGTTCATGAAGGAAGGGCTTGGCCACTATAAATCGCCGCGGCTGGAGGAGAAATATCCCGGCATCATGTTCAGCCAGTTCATGGGCGCAGAGATGATGGCGAAGAAGCACGGCTTCACCCGCGGCGATCTGGACGCCTTTGCGCTGGAAAGCCACCGCCGGGCGGCCGCCGCGACCCAGGCCGGCGCCTTCAACGACGAAATCGTGCGGCTGGAGATCGAAACGCCCGAGGGGCCGGAGCAGCACCATGTCGACGAAGGCATTCGCTTCGACGCGACGCTGGACGGGATCGGCTCGGTCAAGCTGCTGCAGGAAGGCGGCACGATCAGCGCGGCGAGCGCCAGCCAGATCTGCGACGGCGCCAGCGCGGTGCTGATCGTCAGCGAAGACGCGCTGAAGCGCCATGGCCTGACCCCGCTTGCCCGCATCGTCAACCTGACGGTGACCGCCGGCGACCCCGTCATCATGCTCGAAGAGCCGCTGTTCGCGACCGACAAGGCGCTGTCGCGCTCGGGCCTGAAGATCGACGATATCGACCTGTACGAAGTGAACGAGGCATTCGCGCCGGTGCCGCTGGCATGGATGAAGCATCACGGTGCCGACCATGCGCGGCTGAACGTGAATGGCGGCGCGATCGCGCTCGGCCATCCGCTCGGCGCGTCGGGCACCAAGCTGATGGCGACGCTCGTCCATGCGCTGAAGGCGCGCGGCGGCCGCTATGGCCTGCAGACGATGTGCGAGGGCGGCGGCGTCGCCAATGTGACGATCATCGAGCGGCTGTAAGCACCATTTCCAACCATGTGTCCCCGCGAAGGCGGGGACCCGGACTGGGCTCCCGCCTGCGCGGGAGCACAACAAGAGGGTAGTATAATGATCATCGATTCATCGATTGCCGCAGTCGTTACCGGTGGCGCCTCCGGCCTGGGCGAGGCGACCGCGCGGGCGCTTGCCGCCAAGGGCGCGAAGGTCGCGATCTTCGACCTGCAGAAGGACAAGGGCGAAGCAGTCGCGGCCGAAATTGGCGGCATTTTCTGCGAAGTGAACGTGACCAGCGACGAGTCCGTCGATGCGGGCTTTGCAAAGGCGCGCGCCGCGCATGGGCAGGAACGGGTGCTGATCTGCTGCGCCGGCACCGGCAATGCGGTGAAGACGGCCAGCCGGTCCAAGGAAGATGGCAGCATCAAGCACTTCCCGCTCGCCGCGTTCGACTGGCTGATCCAGATCAACCTGATCGGCACCTTCCGCTGCGTCGCCAAGTCGGCGGCGGGTATGCTGACGCTCGAGCCGATGGAAGATGGTGAGCGCGGCGCGATGGTGATGACCGCGAGCGTCGCCGCCGAGGATGGCCAGATCGGCCAGGCCGCCTATTCCGCGTCGAAGGGCGGTGTGGTCGGCATGACGCTGCCCATCGCGCGCGACCTGATGGGCGAGGGCATTCGCATCAACACCATCCTGCCGGGCATTTTCGAAACCCCGCTGATGCGGGGCGCGCCGCAGAATGTGAAGGATGCGCTGGCGGCCTCGGTGCCCTTCCCCAAGCGGCTGGGCAATCCGCCCGAATATGCGCAGCTGGCGCTCACCATGGTGGAGAACAGCTATTTCAACGGTGAGGATGTGCGCCTGGACGGCGCGATCCGCATGGCGCCGCGCTGACCGGTGGCCGGGGCGGGCGCATTTGTCCGCCCCGGCGCGCCTGTTTTCCTGTTCAGGTTGAAGGACCGCCATGGCCCGCCCCGCCCCGTGGCGCCTGTCGCCCGATGCTTACCCCCATCATGAAGCGATCCAGACCCGGTTTCAGGATCTGGACGTGCTCGGCCACATCAACAACGTGGCCTATGCCGCGCTGTTTGAAAGCGGGCGGGTGCGCTTCAACAACGCGGCCGGCCTTGCGCGCTGGCCGGGGCATCGCTGGCTGGTTGCGCAGGTCATCATCAACTATCTGGCCGAAGGGCATTTTCCTCAGGATGTGACGATCGCCAGCGGTATTGGCGACATCGGCACGCGCAGCTGGCAGATCCTGTCTGCCGCGTTTCAGGGCGGCACCTGCATCGCCAGCTGCGATGTCGTGCTGGTGCTCAGCACCGATGGCGGTGCAACCGCCATTCCGGCAGAATTCCGCGCCGCGCTGGACAAATGGCGCGTGCGCGGCGCGTAAACCCCCTGCTCAGTCCGCGAAGGCGGGCGCGCGCTTCTGCATGTTCGCCATCACCGCTTCCACCTGATTGGGCTGGCGGATGATCGACAATTGCAGCTCGGTCTCGGCATGGAGCACGCCGGTCTCGTCCAGATCGGCGGCGCGGTTGTAGAGCGACTTGGCGGCGCGCACCGCGTGCGGGCTGCGCGCGGCAATCGCGCGGGCCAGCGTCATCGCCTCGGCCCAGGGGTCTTCGGCAAGCCTGGTGACGAAGCCGTGGCGCAGCGCTTCCTCGCCGTCAAACTCGCGCGCGGTATAGGTCAGCTCGCGGATCACATCCTCGCGCGCCAGGCCGCGCCACAGGGCAGGGCCGGCCATGTCGGGGATCAGCCCCCAATGCACTTCGCGGATGGCAAAGCGCGTGTGCGGCGCGGCGATGCGGATGTCGGCGCCCGACATGATCTGGAATCCGCCGCCAAAGGCAACGCCGTGCACCGCCGCGATCACTGGCATCGGCAGCGTGCGCCAGCCCCAGGCGACCTGCTGCACGATGTTGGCGCCATTGCCATAGGGGCGCGCGGCGATTTCCAGCCCCGACCCGCCACCGGCCATGCTGACCATGTCGAGCCCCGCGCAAAAGGCACGGCCCTGGCCCGACAGCACGACGCAGCGCACCTCCGCCATGGTGGCAAGCTTGTCGATCGCGGCACAGATTGCGTCGAACATCGCCGGGTCGAGCGCGTTCATCTTGTCGGCGCGGACGAGCTTCACGTCGGCGACATGGTCGCTGACCGAAATGGTGACGCGGTCTTCCATGGCAATGTCCTCAAAAAAATCCGTGGTCGCCCGCGCAGCATGTCGCAGCGGCGCGGGCAAGGCAACCGGTGGGGCAACCGGTGGGAGATGTGCCGCACCACCCGGCGCCGCGTAGCCAGAAGTTGGCGGCTGTCTGCACAGGTTCACGTCGCCCCGGCCCCCGAGCCGGGGCTTGGCTTCTTCTTCGGCGGTCGCAAGGCAGCCTAGCCCCGGCTCAAGGCCGGGGCGACGGTTCGGCGTGATCGCAAAGTGCTTTAGACGATGCGGCTGTCGCTGTTCCCCCAATAGCGGTCACGCACCAGCCGCTTGTAGAGTTTGCCGGTCGGGTGGCGGGGCAGCGCGTCGGTGAAGTCGATCTGGCGCGGCGTCTTCACGCCCGAAAGCTCCGCGCGGCACCAGGCGGTCAGCTCGTCGGCCAGCGCCGGGCCGGCCTCTGCCATGTCGACCGGCTGGACGACCGCCACCACGCGCTCGCCCATTTCCGGGCAGGGCGCGCCGATCACCGCGACATCGGCGACGCGCGGATGGGTGATCAGCCGGTTCTCGATTTCCTGCGGATAGATGTTCACGCCGCCCGAGATGATCATGAAGCTCTTGCGATCGGTGAGGTAGAGATAGCCTTCCTCGTCCATCCGGCCGATATCGCCCAGCGTCGTCCAGCCCTTGGCGTGGCGGGCCTCGGCGGTCTTTTCGGGGTCGTTGTGATATTCGAACTGGGTGCCGCCCTCGAAATAGACCAGCCCCTCCTGCCCCGGCGGCAGTTCGTTCCCCGCCTCGTCACAGATGTGGAGGATGCCATAGGCGGCCTTGCCGACCGATCCCTGATGGGCAAGCCATTGCGCGGAATCGATGGTGGTGAGGCCATTGCCTTCCGAGCCCGCATAATATTCGTAGATCACCGGCCCCCACCAGTCGATCATCGCCTGCTTCACGGGAATGGGGCAGGGGGCGGCGGCGTGGATCGCGACTTTCAGGCTCGACAGGTCGTGCGCCGCGCGCTGCTCGGGGGAGAGCTTCAGCATCCGCACGAAATGCGTCGGCACCCACTGGCTGGCGTTGACGCGGCAGCGCTCGATCGCGGCGAGGGCGGCTTCCGGCTCGAAATGCTGCATCATCACCACGGTGCCGCCCAGCCGCATCACCGTCATCGACCAGCGCAGGGGTGCGGCATGATAAAGCGGCGCGGGCGAGAGATAGATGGTCTCCGCCGAAAAGCGGTAGAGCATCTGCGCGAGCATCGTCAGCACCGCCGGCGCGGTGAGCGAGGGATCCTCTGGCAGCGCGACGCGCACGCCCTTGGGCCGGCCGGTGGTGCCCGAGGAATAGAGCATGTCGGTGCCGGCGCGTTCATCCGCAATCGGGGTGGTGGGGAGCGCTGCCACCGCCGTTTCCCAGCTGTCCCAGCCGGGCACGGTGCCGTGCAGCATCAGCCGGGTGACGGCGGCGGCATGGTCGGTCAGCGCGGCTGCCACCCCGGCCAGCGCGTGCGACGCCACCACCAGCCGCGCGCCCGAATCCTGCAGGATATAGGCCACTTCGGGCGCGGTCAGTTTCGACGAGATGCACACATAGAACAGCCCCGCGCGCTGCGCGCCCCAGGCGATCTCATAGAATTCGGGGATATTGTCCATGAACAGCGCGACCGTGTCGCCCTGGTTCAGCCCGTGCTGGCGGAACAGATGCGCGGCCCGGTTCGATCGCGCCTCCAGCTCGGCATAGCTGGTGGTCTGCCCGGTTTCGGCAACGATCAGCGCCGGTTTGTCCGGCATGGTCTGGGCGTGAACGCTTGGATGCACTGGCCTCTCCCGATGATATTTCGGGGCAGGCTAACGCGCGCTCCCCTGCGCTTCAACGGCGAAGGCGGGCGGGGTCGCCAGGCGATAGCCCTTGCCCTTTTCGGTCACCAGCATCGGCGCGGCAAAACCCCGGTCGAGCTTCGCGCGCAGGCGCGAGACATGCACCTCCAGCACATTGGTGCCGGGGTCGATCCGCAGGCCGCACACCCGCTCGAGCAGGGTCTTGCGGCTGACCAGCGCACCGCCCGCGCGCGCCAGCTCCAGCAGCAGCTGATATTCGCGCGGCAGCAGCGCGATCGGCCTGCCCTCCCGCATCGCGCGGCGTTCCAGCGTGTCGATGCACAGCGGCCCCAGCTGCACGTAACGGTCCTCACCCTTGCGCCGCAGCAGGGCGAGCAGGCGCGCGGCGATCAGCGCGTCGCTGGCGGAGGCGGGCACGGCATCATCGGCGCCCGCGTCGAGCGCGGCGATCTGCGCGCTGTCCTGCTCGTCGGTGAGCAGCAGCAGCGGCGTGCGCGGCAGGCTGGGCAACAGCCAGGGGAGCAACGCGGCCTGCGGCGTTGCGTGCGCGATCCGCGCCGCGTCGCTGGCGCAGATGCTCGCCGCCGCTGCCACGCCGCGCGTGCCGAGCGCGGCAATCAATCCCGGTCGTTCGACCCCGACAAGCGCCACTCGCAACATAAGGGGAACGTATCGCGCCGGCGGGCGATGCGCGCCGCCAACTGGCTCCATTCCGGCGGTAAACGCTAGCGTGCGAGCGCCGCCAGCCGGGCGCGGGCCTGCTCGGCCACCTGGGGATGGGGATCACCGGCCGCGCGGGTCAGCACCGCCTCGCCCATCTCGGGCCGGGCGCCGGCGAGCGCGGTGACCGCGGTCATCCGCAGGCGCGGGCTGGGATGGTCGCGCGCCAGCTGCTCGGCGAGCGTCACGCCGCGGGAATCCAGATGCACCGCAAGCGCGACCAGCACTTCGGACGGGGTGGTGGTCAGCCCGGCGGCGATGCGGTTGCCGGCAATGTCGAGCCGGTACTGATCGCGCCAGGGCTGGGCCGGGTCCGACGCCAGAATGTTGATCGACACCGAAAACGCATCGGGCGGCAGCTGGGCATGCACGTCGCGCCGCGCGCGATAGAGCATCAGCTGTCCCGGCTCCAGCCGCGCGCGGCCGACAAAACGCAGCCCCGCCGGCTCGCCCGGATAGCCGGCCAGCGCGGCTGCGTCATACTCGTAATAATCGCTCCAATAGCCCGGCCCCCAATAGCCACAGGTCAGGAACGGGAAATTATGGTCGTGCGGCATGCCATAGAAAAAGGCCGCCGGGCCGCTGGCTGCGAACGCTGGATCGCCCGCTGCCGGCCAGAAATTGGCGCGCAGCACATAGCGGCCACCGGGCGGTTTCAGCAGCATCACCTGCGCGCCATACAGGGCGCTCCCGATGCCCTGCCCGCGCGCTTTCAGCACCGCCACCGCCTGTTCGGCCAGAAAGTCCCGGTTGCGCCCCAGCCGCGCGAGCACCGGGCCGAGGCTCGCCAGCCCATCCTCATCGCGCGCGTCGATGGCGGTGCTGTCGAGCAGCTCGACCGCCTCTGCCAGGCTGATCGGGCTGCCGCTGCCGGGGTCGATCAGTCGGGGCATGGCGCGCTCAGCCGCGCGATCATCGCCCGGGCGGCGGCGCGGACCTCGGGATGGGGGTCGTCACCCATTTGCCGCAGCCGGGGGAGCGCGGCGCGGGCGTCCATCGCCAGCCATTCGCGCATTGCCGCCCAGCGCAGGAAATGCGCCGGGTCGTGGCTGGCCGCCTCGAACGCGGCCGCCGCCTCGGCCCGGCTGGCATGGCGCAGAAAGGTCAGCATCAGCTCGGCCCGGCTCGGCCAGTCATCAAGCGCGGCGGCGCGCAGGAAGCGGCCGCTCGCCCGGTCATATTCACGCGAGAGCAGGGCGGCGCCGGCGCGGATATTGGCGGTCAGCGTCACCACGTCGCTGACCGGCGCGACCAGCTGGGCATGGGTGCGCCCGTCGATCCGCCGCACCAGCCCGTCGGCCAGCGCAATCGCGGCGGCGGGCAGGCAGGGCGTGGCGTTTGCGGCGCAGAAATCGTCCCCGGCCGCCGCCGTCCGCCACAGGTGAAGCACCCCGCTGCCGCGATGATAGCGCACCACCGTCATCCGCCCGGGCACGACGATGGTCTCGGCCGGCGGCAGGCCGGCAAGCGCGTCTGCCGACAGGATGGTCGCGGTGATCGAGGCGGCAGGATGATCGATCAGCACCGCACCCAGCTTCAGCGCGTCGCGCTGCACCCGGAAGGGCGGCTCGGCGAGCGGATCGGCCGCCAGCGCGGCAACCAGTGGCACCAGCAGGTCCGCGACCCAGCCGCCATCGGCGAGCAGCCGCATCGCCCGCGCGGCGACCGCTTCGGCGCCGTCATCGGCCGGCCCCTCAAGCGTGGCGATGGCGTGGCGATAGGCGGCGCTGTTCTGCCAGTCCCGCGCCTGGGCCTGGTCGCGGGTGCGCCGCGCCGCCAGCCCGACGCGGTCGGCGAGCAGCGCATCGAGCGCCGGGGTCATTGCGCGGGTCAGAGCGGGCTGGTCTCGTAGATGACGACCGCGATGCCGACCAGAAATTCGAACAGATCGTCGGCCGCCAGCACATCGGCACGGATCGCGCCCGCGGTCGCAATCGGGGTGGCAAGGTTGGCAATCTCGGACGGGTCCAGGCGAAGCGGCATGCTGCATCTCCCACAAGCTGGCCTCATCGTTAGGGATGCCGCCCCGGCGGCGGAATTTAATTCGCTGTAACCGCCACAGGCTTGGCAGCGCGCGCCGGGCGGCTATAGCAGCGCCGATGAGCGAAATGGCTTTCGATCCCCGGCTGTTCCTGAAGTTCGGCAAGCACGGCCATGGCGGGCATCTGGGCATCGGCTATCACGACCATGGCGCCGACTGGGCCGAGCTGATGCTGCCCTATGACCCGCGCCTGGTGGGCGACCCTGATACCGGGGTGCTCGCCTCCGGCCCCATTCTCACCATGATGGACATGGCGACCAGCATGGCGGTGTGGCTGAAGCTGGGCAAATTCCGCGCGCATGCAACGCTTGATCTGCGCATCGACTATCTGCGCCCCGCCACGCCGGGCAAGACCGTTTATGGCCGGGGCGAATGCTATCGCATCACCCGCGCCATCTCGTTCATCCGGGGGCAGGCGCATGATGGCGACCCGGCCGACCCGCTCGCCCATGTCGCCGGCACCTATATGTTCACCGAGGTGCAGCCATGAAGCTGCCCCCCTATGCCGAGGTGCTGGGCCTGTCGGTGGAGCCGGGCGAGGGCGCGCCGGTGCTGATGATGCCCTTTGCCGATAAGGTGATGGGTCGCCCCGGCTTTCTGCACGGCGGCGCGATTGGTGGCCTGCTGGAAGTGGCGGCGATCGCCGCGCTCTATCAGGCGCTGGGCGGCACTGACGAGGCGCATGTCAAGCCGATCAACGTGACAGTGGACTATATGCGCGGCGGGCGGGTGAAGGAAACGCGGGCGCGCGGCTTCGTCACCCGGCTGGGCACCCGGGTCGCCAATGTCGATGCGATTGCCTGGCAGGACGGGCCGGAAAAACCCATCGCCCGGGCGCGGATGAACTATCTGATCGTCCGGCTCTGAGGCGCTCCGGGAACGGCTTTGGTAGAGCGTGTCGTGGACACCGAAACGCGGTTTTTTCGAAACTACGTCAAGCTAAGCCTTTGTAAAATATAGGCGTTGCAAGCAGGCCGGCCGCTGGGCGCCGCGCCGCCGTCACCGCGCGCACACCGCCATCCGTTGCGCCCAGGCCAGTGTTTTCCTGCCCAGCTTCGGCGTATCGTCCGTGGTGCCATAGGCTTTGAGCCGGCGATAGCGATTGATGAAACCGGCACCCGTTGGATCGGCAAGCAGCGCGGCAATCGCCTTTGGCCCCTGCTCGCGTTCGATCGCCTTCGCCATTACATAGCCCAGCGCGTACAGGATCTCGTCGCCGTAGAAACCCAGCGCATAAACAGAGTCGTAGTCGATCGCTCTGGTCGCCAGCGCATGCACCGACAGTTCGAGCAGGGCAACGCTGCGGCTGACCAGGCCGACATTGCGGGCGAATTTGCGGCGCTCCTCGGCCACGGTGCCGCTGCCATCCTTGGGCAGCGCCAGCACGTCGCCCACGGCACTGGCCGTGCCTTCCTGCGCCAGTGAACCGAACAGATCAGTGAGATGCGCCGGGATGCGCGCGCGGGCCAGGCATTTGCTCACACGCGCCTGGCGTGCCGGCGACGCGGCCGCACCCTGAATGGCATGATAAAGCTCATGCTCCAGGATGGTGGTGGCCAGCCGGGCGTCCGGGAAGTAACCCAGGTTGAGGTAGAATTGCGGGTCGCCGAACGCGAACCCGCCCGAGGTGCCGCCAACCACCAGATAGCCGGTGATGGGCGTGTCGAGCCCGGCCGGGGTATAGTCGGCAATCCGGCGCTTGGCCGCCTCGATCAGCCCGGTTTGCCGGTCTTCCAGCTCGGCGAGCACGCGGCGCAGGACGGCGCTTTGCCGTCGCACCCCGGCAAAGTTGAACCCGCTGGGATCAGCCGCCTTGTCGTCGCCATGCGCGGCGGCAACCAGCGCCGCCGCAAAGCTTTCATCGTCGGCCGGGTTGCCATAGCTGCGCGATTTGCGGATCAACCCCTGATTGCCCGGCAGTCGGGCAATGGCGCGCGCCTGATCGGCGGTAAGCGTGGTGGAGTCCAGCGCATCGAGCACCGCCCGCGCCGCGCTTGCATCGATGGTCAGCTTCAGCGGCGCGGCCTGCGCAGGTGCCCAGGCCCACAACAACGCCAGCATGACCAGCAGCAATCGATAGCGCATCGCGGCATGCCTCATCCTGTCGATGCGGTCAGCCTATCGCGCCCGGGCGGGGGGTCAACGGGATTGAGGGGCCTCAGCCCCCGCAATCACTCGTAATCGCCGCCCAGATTCTGGTTGCGCGGGGGTGCGGCCGCGGTCAGGCGCAGCGCTTCCGCCGATGCGGAGAGCGAGGCCAGCTCGTCGGGCGCGTCGTCATCGTCGATCTGGACGCGCTGCAGGCTCTGCACCAGCGCTTCTTCGAGATGCGCCGGGCGCACGGTTTCCTCGGCGATTTCGCGCAGCGCGACGACCGGGTTCTTGTCCCGGTCGCGGTCGATGGTCAGGTCGGCCCCGCCCGAAATCTGCCGCGCGCGCTGGGCCGCCATCAGCACCAGGTCGAACCGGTTGGGGATCTTGTCGACACAATCTTCGACGGTAACGCGCGCCATGACGATTCCTGATTGGACTAGCTGTCTGGAAAGGGGAGCGCATAGGCGCCGGCGCGGACGGAGTCAATCGGCGCGGACGAGCCGGCCGGTTGCGATATGATTTCAAGAACGGTAATTGATGAAATCATATCGTAACCCATATGGGGCTATCAGGCAGCCCTCCCCCGGGGGGCCGCAAGCAGGAGGCGTTGAGCGATGACGACGGCCGTGGCGCGCATATTGGACGACCTGAAGGCCAAGGGCGGCCTGCAGGGAAAGGACATTGCCAACATCACCGACGTATCGATCGCGACCGTGTCGCGCTGGTCGCATGGCAACGGCACGCCCGGCCTGCACACGCAGACGGTGATTGCCGATCTGCGCTACGTCGTCGACCGGTTGTCTGACTTTTACACGCCGGACGAGACCCGGCTGTGGCTGCATGCGCGGCACCCGTTGCTGAACGGCGCGCGTGCCATCGACCTGATCAACGGGGATCGCACCGAGGAGGTGCTCGCCGTGATCGACCGGCTGGACGCGGGCGCGTTCATCTAGGCCGTGGTCGACCGCCGCGCCCGCGATCTGGAGCTGCTCGACAGTCTCGACCGGCACCAGGGCGTGGCGTTCCGGGGCGAGGTCTGGCGCATCGTCCGCGCCGGGCGCGACGTGCTGCAGGGCTACCCCGCCGGCGCGCGATGGGACCCGGGCCGCTTCGACGTGCTCTACACCGCGCTGGAGCGCGACGGCGCGCTGGCCGAGATCCATTTCCACCTCACCCGGCAGCCGGTTTTCCCGTCAAAGCTGCAATCGGTGCTGCACCGGCTTTCGGTCAGCACCCGGCGCACGCTGAAGCTGGCTGATCTGGGCGCGATTGCCGAGCTTGGCGTCAGTGCCGACGCCTATCAAAGCCTGGATTATGCGGCCACGCAGGCGATTGGCGACGCCGCCTACTTTCTGGGGTTTGACGGCATTCTTGCCCCATCCGCCCGCTGGCCGTGCCAGAACCTCATCCTGTTCACCGACCGGCTCGGCCCCGGCGATCTGGAAGTGGTGGACGGCGAGCCGGTCGATTGGGCGGCTTGGCGCGCAGCGCGGCGCCCTGACCGTTAAGTGTCTGATCCGAAACTTCGTTTCGGATAGCCCGGCACCGGCCCGCTCCCCCGCCCGGCCACCCAGTCAGGATACTCTCGTGGGTGGCCGGGCGGGGGAGCGGGCCGGTGCCGCCTCGAAATTCGCTCTTTCGCGAATTTCGAATCAAACTCTTCAGACTCTCGGGCAAGACCGGGCGCCCAAGACAGGGCTTGGCGGCTGCGCGCCTTGCCCCTAAGCCGCCGCCATGGGGACGCGAACCGGCCAGACGGTGGTCATTTTCATTGCCCGGCGCACGGCCGAGGATGCGGCGGGCTATGCCGAGGCGGCGGCCGCGATGGACGCGCTGGCCGCCGCCCAACCCGGCTATTGCGGGATGGAAAGCGTGCGCGGCGCCCACGGGCTGGGCATAACCGTCAGCTTCTGGGCCGATGATGCGAGTGCGCGCGCCTGGCGCGACCATGCCGACCACCGCGCGGTGCGCGATGCCGGGCGCGACCGCTGGTACCATGATTATCAGCTGAGCGTCGCCACCATCACCCGCGATTATGACTGGGCGCGCGCATGAACAACCGCGACCGCAACTTCATGCTGCTGTTCATGGTGATGTTCACCATCGCCGCCGGCAACACCGCGTTGCAGTCGGTACTGCCCGCCATCGGCCGTGAACTGAAGGTGCGCGACAGCTGGGTGGCGGCGGCCTTTTCGGTCTCGGCGCTGCTGTGGGTGATTGCCGCGCCCTTCTGGGCCAACCGGTCGGATCGGCGGGGGCGGCGGGTGATGGTGCTGCTGGGCCTGAGCGGCTTTGTCTGCTCGCTGTCGCTGTGCGGACTGTTCCTGATGGCGGGCATCAATGGCTGGATCGGCGGCACGCTGACCTTCTTCCTCTTCATCGGCGGGCGGCTGCTCTATGGCCTGTTCGGCTCGGCGGCGCCGCCGGCGGTGCAGGCGCTGGTCGCCGGCAGCACCACGCGCGAGGAGCGGACCAAGGCGCTGACGTTGCTCGGCTCCGCCTTTGGCCTGGGCACCATCCTGGGGCCGGCGATTGCCCCCTATCTGGTGGTGGGCAGCATCGGCAGTGTGCGGATCGGGCTGGCCGGCCCGGCCTTTATCGCGGCGATCTTCGGTGCGCTCATCCTGTCGGTGGTCGCGCGGCTGCTGCCCAACGACACGGCGATGGCGGAGGCGCATGGCGCGGCGACCGCTTACCCCTCCATCGGCGGCCAGTCTTCGGGGGCCAGCATTACCGCTGCCACCCATCCGGTGATGGAGCGGGTCGCCTATTTCGACCCGCGCGTGCGCGCCTGGATGATTGCCGGGCTGGTGATGGGCCATGCGCAGGCGATGACGGGGCAGGCAATCGGCTTTCTGGTGATCGACCGGCTTCACCTCGATCCGGTGGCCGCGCTGCAGCCGCTGGGGCTGGTGCTGATCATGGGGGCGGGGGCCGCGCTGCTGGTGCAATGGGGCATCATTCCGCTGCTGAACCTGAAGCCGCGCGGGCTGGTGCTGATCGGCCTGTGCGCGGCAAGCATCGGCACCGCGCTGACCGGCCTGGCCACCAGCCATTATGGCATTGCGCTGGCGTTCGCGCTGTCTTCCGCCGGGTTCGGCTTTGCCCGGCCGGGGTTTACGGCGGGCGCCTCCCTCGCGGTCGGGCCGGGCGGGCAGGGGTCGGTGGCGGGCAAGGTGACCTCGGTCAACGGCGCGTCGTTCGTGCTGGGGCCGTCGATCGGGGTGGGGCTGTACGAACTGTCAAAGCCGCTGCCCTATCTGCTGGCGGCGGCGGCGCTGGTGGCGATGATGGCCTATGGCTGGCGGGCGCTGGCCGCACCGGCACCGGTTGACGCGCTCCCCGGGGAGTGACAGGAAGCGGCCAGACAAAAAAAGAGCCGGTCAGACGACCGGCTCGTGAAAGTTTTTAGGAGAGGATGCCTGAAAGGCCCTTTCTATGTGCAGTGCAGCACGGCCTTTCGCAAGTGCGAAATAATACGTAACGATTGCGTGCCATGCAATCCTTTGCAACGCCCTTGCATTTTCAGCAAAATCACCCAATTTCCGCTTAGGGTGCACCGCAAAACTACGAGCATCAGGAGGGGGAGCAGGCGATGCGCAGATTGCCGCCGCTGACCGCGATCGAGGCCTTTGTCCAGGTCGCGCGGCTGGGCTCGGTGAAGGCCGCGGCCGAGGAACTGGCGCTCTCCGCCCCCGCGCTCAGCCGGCGCGTGCAGGCGCTCGAACGTTTCATCGGCCGCCCGCTGTTCGACCGGCGCCATCAGGCGATGCAGCTGAACAGCGATGGCGAGCGGCTGATCGGCCATATCGCGCCGGCGCTCGACATGATGGCCGATGCGGTGGAAGCGATGACCAGCGCGACCGACGTGCTGCGGCTCAGGCTCGGCGTGTTGCCGCTGTTCGCGTCGCAGCGGCTGTTCCCGCGCCTGCCCGAGCTGCGCGCCGCGCATCCCGAACTGCACCTCGACATCGATACCGGCGGCCACAGCACCACCCGGCTGGGCGAGGGGCTGGACGCCGCGATCGTGCTGGCGCGCGACATCGACCCCGCGCTCTATGCCCGGCGGCTGGACCGCAACCGCATCATCGTGATCGGCTGCCAGAGCCTGCTCGACGGGCCTGATCCGGTGACCCGGCCCGAGCAGCTGTCGCGGCTGACCGCGCTCGTCCACCGCGACATACCCGATACGGTGGCGACATGGCGGCTGGCGGCGGGCCTGGGCGATATCGAGCCGGCCGCGATCGACCATTTCGATTCGGGCGCGCTGATGCTGGAAGCGGCGGCACAGGGGCTGGGCGTTGCCTTCATGCATGAAAGCCATTTCGAGGATGCGCATGATCCCCGGCTGGTGCGGCTGTTCGATATCGTCGTCGAAAGCCCGTACAGCTACTGGTTCGTCTGCCGCCCGCGCGCGCTGGTGCTGAAGCCGGTGAAAATCTTCCACCAGTGGCTGATCACGGCGATGGACGTGCCGGCCTGATCAGCGCCGCGCCCGCCTCATTGTCTGATCCGAAACTTCGTTTCGGATAGCCCGGCACCGGCCCGCTCCCCCGCCCGGCCACCCACAAGAGTATCCTGAATGGGTGGCCGGGCGGGGGAGCGGGCCGGCCCCGCCTCGAAATTCGCTCGTTCGCGAATGTCGGCTCGGCCCCTCAGTGGCAGCAGCCGCAGGCGCAGGTCCGCTTGGGCGCCGGGCGCCATTTGCGCACCGGCTTGCGCCACACCCGCCGCGCGACGCTGCGCGTTTCATAGACATATTCGGTGGTGGTCGTGGTCGTCACCACCGGCGCGGCCGACGCGACCGTCACCGTCGTCGCGCTGCCCGGCGCGGTCGGGAAGAACTGGCCGTTCACCGTCACCCCGCTGGCATAGGCGCCCGCGCCATAGGTGTTGACGATGCCCTGCGGCGGCAGCGGCTGCACCACCGGCTGCGGCTGATAGGTCACCGCCGGCGGCGCGACATACTGGCCCTGATAGCTGCCCTGCCAGCCATAGCCATTGGCGTAAGTGCCGGAATAAGTGCCCGAATAGGGCGTGCCGACGCCGGCCTGGGCATAGCCATAGTCATAGCCGCCGTCATAGCGGTTCCAGTCGATGCCCTGGGCAAAGTCCACCACGCGGCCACGCCCATCGACCAGCACCGCATCGTCATAATAGCGCGACCAGTGATAGCCGACCGGCGGCACGCCCAGCCCGAACCCGCTGTAATTGGTGATGATGAAGCTGTCCTGGTTCCAGTAGCTGGGCAGGCGCCAGCCGCGCGTGGGGCGGCGATAGGCGTTCCAGCCGCCCGGCGCACGCGCACCGCCCGCCCAGCGCCCGTCAATCTGCTCGCCCCAGCCCCAGCCAGTGTTCGGCTGGCCGGCCCAGCCGGGCTGCGGCTGGCCGTGCCACCCGGCCTGCGGCGGCGGTCCGCCCCAGCCGGTCTGCGGCGGCTGGCCGTTCCAGTTGGGGCGCGGCGGCGGCCCCGGAATCTGCTGCTGCGCGATGGGCGGCGTCCATTGCGGCGCCTGGCCCTGCCACTGCGGCGCGGGCGGCAGCTGCGCGCCCGGCAGCGGGGCGGTGCCCCATTGCGGATTGGCCGCAGGAATGGGGTAGGGGGCCCCCGGCCGCTGCGCCTGAGCCGGCTGAGTCGCCAGCCCGGTGGCCATCGCCCCCGACAGTGCAACCAGCGCAATCGTGCGGATCAGCATGGTAAACGCCTCCTTCATCGCCGGGCGGCGCCACCCGCCAAACCCCGTTCGTTAGCGAATTGATTACCATTTCGGCGCGATTGTCGCCAGTTACCCGCTTTGTGCCACTTTGGGCCAGGGGGATGCCACCAAGGGTGATGCCGGCCGCATCATCTTCCGCCGCCAGCTGGTCGCCATCATAATGGAACAGCGTCGTCCCTTGCGGCCCCGACACCTGCCACAGACGGCCCAGCGGATCATAGCTGAGCGACACGCCGCCCGCCTGACCGATGGTCGATGCCGCAACCAGCCGGTTCTCTGCGTCATAGGTGTAGCTGCGGCTGCCGTCGGAGATCAGGTTGCCGTTTGCGTCATACGCAAAGCTCGCCGGGCCGGCGCTGGTGTACTGGTTCAGGCCGTTGGTGGTGTAATTGCGGTTGACGCTCACATAGCCGGCAAAGGCATAATCGTCATTGTTGCGCACCGTCTGGGTGACCTGGCTCGCCGGGTTATAGGCAAAGCTCGTGCTCACCGCGCCGCCGGTGATCGCGTGCGACAACGTGGTCAGCCGGCCGACCCCGTCATAGCCATAGCTGGTGGCAAGCGGCAGGGAGCAGTCTCGCGCCTCGAACAACAGCTCGCTCCTGCCAGCCACCTGCCCGTGGCGACCCGCTTTAACTGCACTAAAAAACTCTCATCAAAAACAACAGTTTAGCCCGATGACACATTGTCCCAGAAAAGTGCGGCGCCTGTTGGACAGAAGTTCCATGACTAAATCAATGCCTTACGCCGCTGTCCCCGCGTAGGGTGTGGTCCATATCATCACCCTCAGCCCGCACAAAGCCCACGATCTCGCACCCCTGTTATCGTCTCCCAACTCCGTTACCGGAGGGACACTCTCCCCAACGAGGGCAGTGCCATGATGGTGCCGGTGTCTCGCAGAGGGTGACGCTTGTCTTGGTAAATTCAGACGTGCAGACAACAGCATACCCCACAGGGGGAGCCACTGCTTTTATGTTGCTATTCGGCCTTATGCGCTTTTTTCGTTGGGAACCGACGCTCGATCCAGTTCAGCAGACCATAGATCGCAAAGCCATCGACCAGCGCAAGTGGAAGGCCCATCAAGCCGAATTTGATCTCTGGGACGGGAATGAGGGCAATCGCGATAAAATGCAGGGCTGCCACACACAGTAGCAGAGCCCAAAAGCGCCCGTTCTTCCAGCTATCCCGCTTCGTTTGCGCGACTGCCATGAACACACTGAAGCACAAAGCGAATGCGAACGCCTTTTCAATATAAGACACCATCGCAACCGCTAGAAAGACGATAGCAGTCGAAACAACCAGGGCTACGTCAGATCGACGCGATGGTGATATTGACCAAACGCGCATCACTCGCCCGCCATGCACTTGTTGTACGCCTTGACCGCTTTCGCTAAGTCAAGCATCGTGGACGCCGCGAGTGCGCCAAGGCCAAGCCTACGTCCAAGTGCCGATCCAGCGCCTCTTAGCATTCCCTCGGCAGCATTTGCCTGTTTTCCCGCGTAAGCAATGCCACCGGCAGCGGGGTCACGATCATGGACCGCGACGGCTATGCCAGTTACTCCGATTGCTGAGCCAACGATTGCGACCGCTGCTGATCCTTCGGGCAATAATACGGTTGCGACCCAACCCGCCCCATCTAAGGCAAGTCCTTGCCAGTTTTCGACCGCTGCCTCTAGCGCACATTGGGTACGAGTCTTCGCCGGTTTTGTCTGCGTCTTTTGCGGCGCCGACGCACGTCCCGGGTTGGCGCCTAGCCTTGCCGCAGTTCCCGGCACCCCCGCCTGAGTTGTGTCGCGTGGCGGCGGTGTCCGGCATCCTGTGACCGTCACCTCATCGCCGACTGTCTTTTTCGGCACATTTTTACACTCCAGCCCGTCGGGGTCGATGTTGTTCATGGGATCATTCCCGACGTATCCATAGAGATTGACCTGATCGTCATACCCAATGGGATCGGTCAGGAGGAACCTTCCCAGCGTGGGAGAGTAGAGCCGGGCCTTGTAGTGATACATGCCCAGTTCGGCGAGCCAGGCTTGCCCAGTATACTGGAACCGGCCGGTATTGCCGGTGCCGGTGAACGGGCCGGCAACGCCGGACGGGGCAGGGGCGGGCCTGGGGATGCCATATTCGTCATAGCTGTTGACCGCGAGCCGGTTACCGTTCGCGTCCGCCACCGCCACCACCGATCCCTGATGGTCGCTGTAGAGGTAGCGCGGCGAACTGACGCCGGCACCTTCATACCAGACCAGCGGATCGTCGTCACCCAGGCCGTGCACATAGCGCCTGAGCATAGTGCCCCCCGCGATCACGACCGTTCGAGCAATTTCTCGCGCGCGATCTTGTCGCGCCACACCAGGGGCGCGAGCTGGTGGACATTGTTGCCGTCCGCATCCACCGCCACCGTCACCGGAAAATCGCGCACCTCGAACTCGTAGATCGCCTCCATCCCCAGATCTTCGAACCCCACCACGCGGCTGCCCTTGATCGCGCGGGCGACCAGATAGGCCGCACCCCCCACCGCCATCAGATAGGCGCTCCTGCCTTCGGCGATGGCGGCCGTCGCATCCGGCCCGCGCTCGGCCTTGCCGACCATCGCCAGCAGGCCCTGGTCGAGCATCATGCGGGTGAACTTGTCCATCCGCGTGGCGGTGGTGGGGCCGGCGGGGCCGACCACTTCCTCGCCCACCGGATCGACCGGGCCGACATAATAGATCACCCGGTCGCGGAAGCTGACGGGCAGCGGCTCGCCCCGGTCGAGCATGTCCTTGATGCGCTTGTGCGCGGCGTCGCGCCCGGTCAGCATCTTGCCGTTCAGCAGCAGCCGGTCGCCCTGTTTCCAGCTTTGCACCTCGGCGCGGGTGAGCGTGTCGAGATCGACGCGCCGCGCCGCACTGTCCGGCTGCCAGTCGACCTTGGGCCAGTCGTCCAGTTTGGGCGCCTCCAGATAGGCCGGGCCGCTGCCGTCGAGCGTGAAATGCGCGTGGCGGGTGGCGGCGCAATTGGGGATCATCGCCACCGGCTTTGACGCGGCATGGGTTGGCCAGTCGAGAATCTTCACGTCGAGAATGGTGGCAAGGCCGCCCAGCCCCTGCGCGCCGATGCCGAGCGCGTTGACCTTGTCGAACAGCTCGATGCGCAGCGCCTCGATATCGTTCTGGGGCCCGCGCGCCTTCAGCTGCGCCATGTCGATCGCGCCCATCAGGCTCTGCTTGGCGAGCAGCATCGCTTTTTCCGCGGTGCCGCCGATGCCGATGCCCAGCATCCCCGGCGGGCACCAGCCGGCGCCCATCTGCGGCACCATTTCCAGCACCCAGTCGACGATCGAATCGCTGGGGTTCATCATCTTGAACTTCGACTTGTTCTCGCTGCCGCCGCCCTTGGCCGCGACATCGACCGAGACGGTCGCGCCCGGCACCATCTCCACATGGAGCACCGAGGGCGTATTGTCCTTCGTGTTGCGCCGGGTGAAGGCGGGGTCGGCCAGGATCGAGGCGCGCAGCTTGTTTTCGGGGTGGAGATAGGCGCGGCGCACGCCCTCGTCGATCACCTCCTGCAAGGATCGGTCGCCTTCCAGCCGGCACTCCTGCCCCCATTTCACGAATATGGTGACGATGCCGGTGTCCTGGCAGATCGGCCGGTGCCCCTCGGCGCACATGCGGCTGTTGGTCAGGATCTGCGCGATCGCGTCCTTGGCGGCCGGGCTCTGTTCGGCTGCATAAGCGTCACCCAGCGCGCGGATATAATCCATCGGGTGGAAATAGCTGATGAACTGCAGCGCGTCGGCAACGCTGTCGATCAGGTCGGCGGCGCGGATGGTGACGGTCATGGGCAAGGATTTCCTGCTGGAAGGTCAAGGGCGTGGCCCATGCCCATAATCGCGCCGCCGGTCTCCGCCAAGCGGGTGCGCGTGGCCCGTGTCAGCGATTCGTTAAGCCGTTCGCGCTAAGCCGTTCAGCGGCATTGCATAATCAAGAGAAGAAATGGCCCGGTCGTCCGATTCCTCCCGCCCCACCACGCATGTCCGCGCCAGCAGCCTGCCGGAAGCGCTGGGGCTGGCGCGCGGCGACGGCCCGGCGGAAGCGGTCGACTTCATGGGCCAGGTGCGCCAGCTGGCGACGATCTGGCCGTTCGCACTGTTCGCGCATGTCGCCACCGCCTTCACCATCGGCCTGCTGACCTTCCTGAGCGAGGATCTCACCCGCATCCGCCATGTGTTCACCCAGGCCGGCGCGATGATGGTGCTGAGCCTGGTGATGCTGGTCCTGCTCGCGCTGCGCAGCCGCACCGCGCAGCAGCAGATCCGCGTGGCGGTGGTGGTGGGCATCGGTCAGGCGGTGCTGGTCGGCGCGCTGCTGTGGGAGACGCAATATCTGCCCGGCCAGAACAGCCAGACGACGGCGGCCATTGCCGCGCTGGGGGCCATTTCCGCGACGGGAATCGCGCTCTATCCGGTGCGCGCGGCGCTGTTCGGCTTCTGCGCGGCGCTGACGGCAATGGTGTTCGTGCTGGTCGGGCCGACGACCGGCGCGCTGATCGCCTCGGGCTGCCTGTTCATCCTGGCGGTGGCGACGCGGCGCATGGCGCTGCTCGACGTGGCGCAGGCGCAAAAGAGCTTCACCGACCCCGGCAACGGCGTGATGGCCGAGCGCCTGATCCGCGAGTTCGAAACACAGGGCACCGGCTGGTTCTGGCAGACCGACCGCGACGGGCGCCTGACCTATCTTTCCGAAAAGGTGGCCGAGGTGATGGCCGAGGCCGGCCATTCGCCGATCGGCAGCCCGCTGACCGACGCGTTCCAGATGGATACCACGGCGCCTGGCACCGAGCGGACGCTGGGCTTCCACCTGTCCTCGCGCACCGGTTTTTCCGATTACACCGTTCGCCCGGCGATGCGGCTGGCGGTGGAGCGCTGGTGGTCGATCTCCGGCCGGCCGGTGATCGACGATGCCGGCCGCTTCCAGGGCTTTATCGGTTCCGGCGCGGACCTGACCGAAAAGCGCCGGGCCGAGGCGGAGATTACCCGGCTGGCGCTGTATGACGGGCTGACCGGCCTTGCCAACCGCCAGCGGATGCGCGCCTCGCTCGACCAGAGCCTGAACCAGCCGGTGGGGCCGTATCGCCCGACCACGCTGTTCCTGCTCGATCTCGACCGGTTTAAGGCGGTGAACGATACGCTGGGCCACCAGACCGGCGACGCGCTGCTGAAGCAGGTGGCGCAGCGCCTGCTGCGCGCGGTGGGCGATGCTGGGCTGGTCGGCCGGCTGGGCGGCGACGAGTTCCAGGTCATCCTGCCCGGCGAGAACGAGGCGGATCGCCTGCCTGACCTGGCGCGCGAGATCATCGGGTCGCTGTCGCAGCCTTATTCGATCGGCGGTAACACCATTTCGATCGGTTGTTCGATCGGCGTCGCGATCGCGCCGCAGGACGGGCGCGATTCGGAAACGCTGGTGCGCAACGCCGACCTCGCGCTCTATGCCGCCAAGGCCGACGGGCGCGGCGTGCACCGTTTCTATCGCGAAGAGCTGCTCCAGGGCGCCAAGAACCGCAAGCAGATGGAAGACGATCTGCGCCACGCGCTGGTGCAGAACCAGTTCCACCTCGTCTATCAGCCGGTGGTGTGCACCGAAAGCGCGCGGCTGGTGGGGTTCGAGGCGCTGCTGCGCTGGGAACACCCCGATCGCGGGCCGATCAGCCCGGCCGATTTCATTCCCGTGGCCGAAGATTGCGGGATGATCGAGCAGATCGGCGAATGGGTGCTGCGCACCGCCTGTCTGGAAGCGGCCAAATGGCCCAGCCATGTGCGCGTCGGCGTGAACGTGTCGACCATCCAGTTTGCCAATCCGGCGCTGCCCTCCATCATCGCCAACGCGATTGCGCGCGCCGGCATTCCGGCCAGCCGGCTGGAGCTGGAAATCACCGAGAGCGTGTTCCTGGACGAAAGCGACAGTGCCGATGCGATGTTCAAGGCGCTGAAAGGGCTGGGCGTGCGGCTGGCGCTCGACGATTTCGGCACCGGCTACTCGTCGCTCGGCTATCTGAAGAGCGCGCCGTTCGACAAGATCAAGATCGACCAGAGCTTCGTGCGCGGCGCCGCCATTACCGACAGCCGCAACGCGCCGATCATCCACGCGATCGTGACGCTGGCCAGCACGCTGGGCATGGAAACGACGGCAGAAGGCGTGGAAACGCTGGACGAGATCGAGCTGATCCGCACGCTGGGGTGCAGCCACATCCAGGGCTATGTCTATGGCAAGCCGGTGCGCGCGCCCGATGTGCTGGTGATGCTGCGCGATGGCAACGGCATTGCCACGCCGCTGGGCTATCGCACCAGCCGGCCGCCGCGCCTCACCCTCATGCGCAACGCGCTGATCGCGATCGGCCAGAATGTGGGCGAGGTGCGACTGCGCAACATTTCCGCCTCGGGCGCGATGATCGACGGGCTGGACTTCAACCGCGACCCGGTGGGCGTGGCGGTGCGGCTGGAAATCATCGAGGGCGAACAGGTGGCGGCCACCATCCGCTGGGCGCGCGACGGCAAGGTCGGCCTGGAATTCGCCAAGCGCTTCGACATCGAACGGCTCAACACCGTGGTCGACCCGATGCGCTTCAAGAAGGCGGGCTGAGGCCGGTTGGGATTTATCCACAATTTTGCACCCAGCAAAATTACCGCGCCAAAAATATGCTTTGTTCCGCACCCGTTCCCTTGCGTTTCGGCAACACGGCCTGAAAGCGCGCGTCGCCGCGTTGCAGCATCGCTCCAGGCGCCAGATCGCGGCGGTAAGTTGAGTCTTTCCAGCGGCGAACCGAGTCCTTAATTTGTCATTTACGCTCTTGCCTCTGCGGACAAATGGCCACAATATCTAGTGGCTACGTCAGGGGGCTGACCCAAGCGCTGGTGAATCAGCGCCGCAACACCATATTGCGGCGAGGGTAATCTTCGGCTCTTGGCATCAGCAATGTCCACTTTTTGTTCTCATTGATCCCCCCTTCGGTGTAGGATGGGGCTCGGCTTGCCGAGTCGTGTGTATGGTAGGCTCAACAGGCGGGACGATAGCGATGGACTTCAGAGATATGGACAGCGGCACCACCGACCTGATCGACACCCCGGCCGAGGCCGGCTCGCAAGCGGCGACGGCACCGGCACCGGCGGTCGCGACGTCTGCCGTGGTGGTGGACCATGCGCGCGACGCGCTGCTCACCGATTTCGGCAAGGAAACGCTGACCGACCGCTATCTGCTGCCCGGCGAGCGGTTTCAGGACCTGTTCGCGCGCGTGGCCGCTGCCTATGCCGATGATGCCGCGCACGCCCAGCGGCTTTATGACTATATCTCGCGGCTGTGGTTCATGCCGGCGACGCCGGTGCTCTCCAACGGCGGCACCGGGCGCGGGCTGCCGATCAGCTGCTATCTCAATTCGGTGCCCGACAGCCTCAACGGCATTGTCGACACCTGGAACGAGAATGTGTGGCTGGCCAGCCGCGGCGGCGGCATCGGCACCTATTGGGGCGGGGTGCGCGGCATTGGCGAGCCGGTGGGCCTCAACGGCAAGACCAGCGGCATCATTCCCTTCGTCCGGGTGATGGACTCGCTGACGCTCGCCATTTCGCAAGGGTCGCTGCGGCGCGGCTCGGCCGCCTGCTATCTCGACATCAGCCACCCGGAGATCGAGGAGTTTCTCGAAATCCGCAAACCCTCGGGCGATTTCAACCGCAAGGCGCTCAACCTGCACCACGGCGTGCTGATCCCCGACGCCTTCATGGAAGCGGTGCGCGACGGCGCCGAATGGGAGCTGAAAAGCCCCAAGGACGGCAGCGTGCGCGCCAAGGTGGATGCGCGCAGCCTGTTCCAGAAGCTGGTCGAAACCCGGCTGGCAACGGGCGAGCCCTATATCGTCTTTGCCGACCATGTGAACAAGGCGATGCCCCGGCACCACCGCGAGCTGGGCCTCAAAGTCTCGACCTCCAACCTGTGCAGCGAAATCACCCTGCCCACCGGCCGCGACCATCTGGGGCAGGATCGCACGGCGGTGTGCTGCCTGTCGTCACTCAACCTGGAAACCTGGGACGAGTGGCAGGGCGACAAGAGCTTCATCGAGGATGTGATGCGCTTCCTCGACAATGTGCTGAGCGACTATATCGCGCGCGCCGAGCCGGGCATGGAGCGGGCCGCCTATTCGGCGATGCGCGAACGCTCGGTGGGGCTGGGGGTGATGGGCTTCCACTCCTTCCTCCAGGCGCGCGGCCTGCCGTTCGAAGGGGCGATGGCCAAGCAGTGGAACCTCAAGATCTTCAAGCACATCAAGGCGCAGGTCGACGAAGCCTCGATGCAGCTGGCGGTGGAACGCGGCCCGTGCCCCGATGCCGCCGACATGGGGGTGATGGAGCGGTTCAGCTGCAAGATGGCGATCGCGCCGACCGCGTCGATCAGCATCATCTGCGGCGGCACCAGCGCCTGTATCGAGCCCATTCCGGCGAACATCTATACCCACAAGACGCTGTCGGGCAGCTTCGTCGTCCGCAACCCCTATCTGGAAAAGCTGCTGACCGAAAAGGCCAAGAACAGCGACGGGGTGTGGAGCTCGATCCTGGAACAGGGCGGCTCGGTCCAGCATCTCGACTTCCTGTCCCAGGAAGAAAAGGACGTGTACAAGACGAGCTTCGAGATCGACCAGCGCTGGCTGATCGAACTCGCCGCCGACCGCACGCCCTATATCGACCAGTCGCAGTCGCTGAACCTGTTCATTCCGGCCGATGTGGAAAAATGGGACCTGCTGATGCTCCATTTCCGCGCCTGGGAACTGGGCGTGAAGTCGCTCTATTATCTGCGCTCGAAGAGCATCCAGCGCGCCGGGTTCGCCGGCGGGGTGGAGGCGGACAATACGCCCGAGCCCAAGAAGATCGAGCTCGGCGAAAGCACCGATTATGACGAGTGTCTGGCGTGCCAGTAAGCGGGCGCACCGGGATTGCGCGAGCAATCCCGGAGACGCCGCGGCGGGCAGCGTGGCCGCGCAGCGGCCTCGTCTGACGGCGCGGCACTTGATGCGCCTGCCCCCGCGCGGCTTCAACAGGACTGAGGCAGTTTGAACAATGGATCAACGTAGCGGCTGCATCGGCATCGGGGTTGTGGTTGGAGCATTGGCGCTGATCGCGCTGCTGCTCGGATGGCCGCAATATCGCGTCTATTCGCAGCGGCTGGCCGGCGAGGCGGCGCTGGCCGAGGCGCAGTCGTCGCGCCAGGTCGCCATTCTGGAGGCGCGGGCCAAGAAGGAAAGCGCGATCTCGCTGGCCGAAGCTGAGGTGATCCGCGCGCAAGGAGCCGCCAAGGCCAACCAGATTCTCCAGAACAGCCTGGGCGGGCCGGAAGGCTATCTGCGCTATCTGCAGATTCAGGCGCTGGAGGACTCGAAGGCCTCGCTGATCTATGTGCCGACCGAGGCGGGGCTGCCCGTGACCGAAGCGCGCCGGCTGGACGCCGCCAAATGAGTGTCGCTGCTATCCATCGCCGCCGGATCGCCGGCACGATGCTCGGCGCGGGCGCGATCATTCTCGGTGACTTTGCGGTGGCGTTCGAAAGCCGGGGGGGCAGGCAAGTGAAGACGGTCGGGCTCGTAATCCTCCTGCTCATCATCGGGCCGACATTTCTCGGTTACGGCGTTTGGCTTCTGCGCACCGGGAATTGGCGAGAGAGCATCCCAGCCGCCGAACTGCTCATCGACCGTGCAATCGGCGCTGAGCCGCCACCGCGAAATGCCTGGGATCGCCGCGTTGCCCTGTTTCAGAGCTGGATGATGGTCCTTTTCGGGTCGTTCTTTTCGCTTTGTCTGATCGCCGTTCTTATCTCGTTTATTCCGGAGTAACCTGCATGTCCCTCCTCTCCGCCCGCAAGACCTACAAGCCCTTCGAATATCCCTGGGCCTATGATTTCTGGAAGCGCCAGCAGCAGATCCACTGGATGCCCGAGGAAGTGCCGCTGGGCGAGGATTGCCGCGACTGGGCGCAGAAGCTGTCGGCGCATGAGCGCAACCTGCTCACCCAGATCTTCCGCTTCTTCACCCAGGCCGATGTCGAGGTGCAGGACTGCTATCACGACAAATATGGCCGCGTGTTCAAGCCGACCGAGATCAAGATGATGCTGGCCGCGTTCAGCAACATGGAAACGGTGCACATCGCGGCCTATTCGCACCTGCTCGACACCATCGGCATGCCCGAGAGCGAATATGGCATGTTCCTCGAATATGCCGAGATGAAGGACAAGCACGACTATCTGCAGCGCTTCACCGTCGACAGCGATGAAGACATTGCCCGCACGCTCGCCATGTTCGGCGGCTTTACCGAGGGGCTGCAGCTGTTCGCGTCGTTCGCGATGCTGATGAACTTCCCGCGCTTCAACAAGATGAAGGGCATGGGCCAGATCGTCAGCTGGAGCGTGCGCGACGAAAGCCTGCACTGCGAAGGCATTGTCCGCCTGTTCCACGAATTCGTGAAGGAACGCCAGTGCCTGACCAAGGCAGTGAAGGACGATATCGTCGATGTCTGCCAGACGACGGTGCGGCTGGAGGACGCGTTCATCGACCTGGCCTTTGAACAGGGCCCGGTGACGGGGATGACGCCCAAGGAAATCAAGAAATATATCCGCTACATCGCCGACTGGCGGCTGGGCCAGCTGGGGCTGAAGCCGGTCTACATGATCGACGAACACCCGCTGCCCTGGCTCGCGCCGCTGCTGAACGGGGTGGAGCACGCCAATTTCTTCGAACAGCGCGCGACCGAATATTCCAAGGGCGCAACGCGCGGCAACTGGAACGAAGTGTGGGACAGCTTCGACAAGCGCCAGAAAGTGAAGCTCGGCAAGGCCGCGAACGAGGAGGCAGGCGAGGGCGAGGACATGTTCGCCAAGGCCGGGATCGCGGCGGAGTGAGGCGCGCCGCGCGGGGATTAGCGGCCGCTAATCCCCGCGCCCGGCGGCGCGCCCGGCCGGCGGCGCCCAAAGCGCCGACCGACGGCATGGGCTTTGCCCATGCCGGCACGATCCCGACAAGGCCCCTGTCGAAACACGACGCGCGCGCCGCCCGGCAAATGAGCCCGGCGCGACACGATCGCCCTATTTCTTCTCTTCCAGCTTGAACTTCTTGTGGCAGGCGCCGCAGGTGCCGCCGACGACCTGAAGCTGGGCGCCGAAGCCCGGCGTGTCGCCGGCCTTGGCGAGGTCGGACAGTTTCATCGCCTCGCGCGCCAGGTCGCCGGCGGCGGTTTCGAAGCCGGCGCGGTCGCTCCACACGCTCGGCAGCGCTTCGGATTTGGGCGTGGTCGCCCCGGCCGGGAACAGGCCCGGCATCGCGCGTGCCCAGCCGGCGATCGCGCGCGCAGGCCCGGCGAGCGGCTTCACGTCATCGCCGCGGGCCGCGGCGGCGCGCAGCTGGCCGAAATTGGCGCCCATCAGCCGGAAGCCCGCCTGGCGCGCGGCGACCAGCGTCTCGGCCGTGGTGGCGGGCGCGGTCGTGGTCGCGGGCGCCGCCTGTTGCGCGCCAGCCTGTTGTGCGCCAGTCTGTTGTGCGGGCGCGATGCCCGCCATCACGCCCGCCGCCAGCACGGCGACCCCGGCCGCTGCCATCATCTGTTTGCGCATTGCCCGCTCCTCCACCCGTTTTGGCGAGCCTATCGCGCGCGGTGGCGGCGGGCAAGGCGCGCGGGGCGGGGCACGGAAGGGGCGGGCACCGGCCAGCGGCACCCGCCCCCGCTCTCATCCGCGTGGCTCAGGCGTCGCTGCCGTCGTCGTCGCCGGCGGCTTCATCGTCATCGTCATCATCATCATCATCATCATCGTCATCGTCATCGCTGTCGTCGTCATCCTCGCCTTCGTCGGCATCCTCATCGGCCTCTTCGTCGCCGGCTTCCTCTTCACCTTCGCCGCCCTCGTCTGCGGTCGCGATCGTCAGCACCTCGTCTTCCACGCCGGTTGCGTCCGCCACGCCGTCAAAGCCCGTCATCATCGCCTGTCTCCATCACGCTTGTAGAAGAGCCGCACAGATACGCCGGCGCGACTCGGCCGAACCGGCACCAGCCTAGGCGCGGGACATGACAGATTGACGGGCGCGGGGTGGGGGAGTGGGAGTTGATGTGGTTTCGGCACCGGCCCGCTCCCCCACCCGACCTCCCATCAGGATACACTCGTGGGTGGCCGGGTGGGGGAGCGGGCTGGCACCGCGCCAAACCCTAATTCTATCCCGCGTGCGGGGCGAACAGCCGGCCGCGCTCGGTGATCGCCACCACCAGCAGCGCGGCGACGCCCGCCACCGCAAAGCCGGTGTAGAGCGGCACCGTCGTCCCGTCGAACGCCTGGCCGATGCGCGCGCCCACCACCGCGCCGGTGGTGACGGTGATGAACCCCTGAACGCTGGAGGCGGTGCCGGCGATGCCGCCCATCTTCTCCATCGCCATCGCGCCGAAATTGGCGGTGGCGAGCCCGAAACAGCCCATCGTCAGCGCCTGCAGCACGGCAAAGGTCCAGATCGTCTCCAGCCCGGCCAGCGCAATCGCCAGATGGGTGAACGACAGCGCGATCAGCGCCACCAGCGCGCTGTGCGAAATCCGCCGCGTGCCCAGCCGCAGCACGATCCGCGAATTGGTGAGGTTCGCCAGCGCCATCGTGCCCGCGACCGCGATGAACACCGGCACCAGATAGCGATCATCGCCCGCCAGCGCGCGCACCACCTGCTGCACCGAATTGATGAAGCCGTACAGCGCGCCCAGCAGCATCGTGGACGCGAGCGTATAGCCCAGCGACGCGCGCTCGGTGAGTGTGGTGCGCCACCCGGCGAACAGCCGCGCCGGGGAGAGCGGCAGCCGCGCCTCTGGCCGCAGCGTCTCCGGCAGGCGCCAGGCGAACCAGGCGGCAACCAGCGCGGCGGCGCTGGCGATCATCACGAAGATCAGCCGCCAGCTGCCGAACCACAGGATCACCTCGCCCAGCGACGGCGCCAGCACCGGTGCGGCCATGAACACCATGAAAGCAAGGCTCATCACCCGCGCCATTGGCCGCCCGGCATAGCAGTCACGCACCATCGCCACCGTCACCACCCGGGTCGCGGCCACCGCCAGGCCCGAGGCGAAGCGCGCGGCGAGCAACACCGCAAAGCTGCCCGACAGCCCCGCGACCAGATTGGCGAGCGCATAGGTGACCAGCGCCGGCATCAGCACCGCGCGCCGGCCGAACCGGTCAGACAGCGGCCCGTGCACCAGCTGCGCCAGGCCGAAACCCAGCAGGAAGGCGCTGATCACGAACTGGCGCTGATTCTCCACGCCCACGCCCAGCTCGGTGCCGATGGCGGGCAGGGCGGGCAGCATCGCATCGATGCCCAGCGCCCCCAGCGCCATCAGTGCGGCGACCAGCGCGACGAATTCGGCAAAGCCGATCGGCGCCGACTGGCGTTCGGCAAGGGTGCTCTGCGCGTCCATGCGCGGCGCCATGCCCCATTGCGCGGCCGCCGTCACGCCGCAGTTTGCCGGCTCGCCGCGGTCGCCCTGCTTGACGCCGGGCGGCCGGGGGCCGATCATGGCCAAAGCCGCTGAACAGCAAGGAGCATCGCGTGATGAGCCGTTCGATCCTGACCGTGATCGCGTGCGTAGGGCTTGCCGGCTGCGGCCAGTCCATGCCGTCGGCCACCACGATGCAGGCGCTGAAGGCCGCGCCACGCGCGGAAATGCCCAAGCTGGCCAGCAACGGCGCTTCGATCCCGTTTTCGGGGGCCATGCTGCCGCCCGGCGCGAAGGTGACCAGCATCATGGTCGGCGCGCATGAAGGGGCCGATATGGGCAAGGCGATGATCAGCTTTGAAAGCCCGTTCGATCCGCCGCACACCCGCGACTGGTTCCTGCAGATGCTGCGCGCGCATGAGTTCAAGCTGACCGCGCATGGCCCCAATCTGGTGGGGCATGACCGGGACGGCGCGCCGTTCCGGCTCGATCTCGCCCCGCTGGCCGATGGCCGCAGCAGCGGGCGGCTCGCCTCGGGCTGAACCGGTCGCATCAGTCGCTTTTTGGGGCGTCCGGCCCTGCCGCCGCCATGCCCAGCCGTGCGCGCATCGTGGCGATCAGCGTTGCCAGATCTGGGATGGCGGCAAAATCGGCAGCGCTGACCAGCGTCGTCAGCTCCCCGTCCGCCTCCACCGCCACCAGCGGCAGGGGCCAGTCGGCCGCCTGGGGAAAGGTCGCGCGGAAATCGGGGCGGTGGTGGAACAGCAGCGGCATGTCCAGTTCCGCCAGAAACGCGCGCCATTCGCGCCGCATCCGCGCCAGCCCATAGGTCACCGCGCACAGCTGGCACGGATAGGTGGCGGGGGAGACGAGCTTGTGGACGCTGTCCATCACCCCGGCGACCATGCCGGCATTGGCGTTGTAGACGATGACAAGGCGTTTCATCGGCGTGACGGGCTCCAGCGCGATGATAGGGTTAATCGGGCCGGTGCGGCTCACAAACCCAAAACCACCAACCCCCGGGCTTGGCGCGCGGCGGCACCACGGCCTATATCACAGGCAGACCCTGCCCAAAGAAAGCTGCTGCCATGGCCGACGCGCCCGATACGCTGGAAACCCTGCCCACCTTGTCGCTGACGCAGAATGCGACCGACCCGGACGGCTTTGCCCAGGCGCTGGGCGATTCGTTCGAACGCTTCGGCTTTGCGGTGGTCGCCGATCACGGCGTGCCCGCCGATCTGGTCGCGCGCGCCTGGGCGCAGACCGAGGCGCTGTTCGCGCTGGGCGAGGAGGAAAAGCGCGGCTATTTCGTGCCCGGCGGTGGCGGCGCGCGCGGCTATACCCCGTTCAAGACCGAAATCGCCAAGGGCGCCGATGTCGTCGACCTGAAAGAATTCTGGCATGTCGGGCGCGATCTGCCCGCCGGCCACCGCTTTGCCGATCTGATGGCGCCCAATATCTGGCCCGCCCGCCCGGCGGCGTTCCGCGACACCTTTACCGAGCTGTTCGCCGCGTTCGACCGGGCGGGCGATGTGCTGCTCTCCGCCATTGCCCGGCATCTGGGGCTGGCGCCGGACTGGTTCGCGCCGGCGGTGAAGGACGGTAACAGCATCTTGCGGCTGCTCCATTATCCGCCCATCCCGGCCGATGCCGAAGGGGTGCGCGCCGGCGCGCATGAGGACATCAACCTCATCACCCTGTTGCTGGGGGCGGAGGAAGCGGGGCTCGAACTGCTGGACCGCGACGGCCACTGGCTGCCGATCAAGCCGCCCGAAGGCGCGCTGGTCGTCAATGTCGGCGACATGCTGCAACGGCTGACCAACCATGTGCTGCCCTCCACCACCCACCGGGTGGTGAACCCGCCGCCCGAACGGCGCGGCCATTCGCGCTATTCGATGCCGTTCTTCCTGCACCCCGCGCCCGATTTCCTGATCGAAACGCTGCCGGGGTGCATTAGTGCGGCCAACCCCAATCGCTATCCCGCGCCCATCACCGCGCATGACTATCTGCATGAGCGGCTGGTGGAGATCGGGCTGGTCAAGGCTTGACGGGGTCCGCCGGCGCCGCCACCGGGGGCGCCATGAACGAGACCACGAACGAGACTAGGCCTTTGCGCGTTGCCCTTGCCGGGCTCGGCACCGTGGGCGGCGGGGTGATCCGGCTGATCGATGCGAACCGTGCGCTGATCGCCCGGCGCGCCGGCCGGCCCATCGAGATCGTCGCCGTTTCCGCGCGCGACCGGGCCAAGGATCGCGGCGTCGATATCGCCCGCTTCGGCTGGGTGGATGACACCACCCGCCTGGCCGAGACACCGGCCGATGTGGTGGTGGAGCTGGTCGGCGGCGCCGATGGCCCGGCGCTGGCGCTGGCGCGCGCGACGCTGGGCGCGGGCAAGGGGTTCGTTACCGCCAACAAGGCGATGATCGCGCATCACGGGCTTGAACTGGCGCAGATGGCGGAAGCGGCCGGCGCGCCGCTGAAGTTCGAGGCGGCGGTGGCCGGCGGCGTGCCGGTGATCAAGGGGCTGCGCGAGGGCGCCTCCGCCAATGCGATCGAGCGCGTCTATGGCGTGCTGAACGGCACGTGCAACTTCATCCTCTCCAAGATGGAGGCCGAAGGGCGCGACTTTGCCGATGTCCTGGCCGAGGCGCAGGCGCTGGGCTATGCCGAGGCCGACCCCAGCTTCGACATTGACGGGGTGGACGCCGCGCACAAGCTGTCGATCCTGGCGAGTCTCGCGTTCGGCACCGCGCCCGCCTTTGGCGCGGTGGAGACGGGCGGCATCCGCGCGCTGCTCGCCGCCGACATCGCGGAAGCCGCCGCGCTTGGCTATCGCGTGCGGCTGATCGCGCTGGCGGAAGCCGGCGGCGACGGGCTGTTCCAGCGGGTCCACCCGCATCTGGTGCCGCTGGACCATCCGCTGGCGCATGTGACCGGGCCAACCAATGCGGTGGTGGCCGAGGGGAATTTCGTCGGCCGCCTGCTGTTCCAGGGCGCGGGCGCGGGCGACGGGCCGACGGCGTCCGCCGTGGTGGCCGACCTGATCGACATTGCGCGCGGCGAATTCGGCCCGCCTTATGCGATGCCGGCCGCCGCACTCGGCATGCTGCCCGCCGCCGACAGCGGCAAGCGGGTGGGGCGCGCCTATCTGCGCTTCATGGTTGCCGACCGGCTGGGCGTGCTGGCCGAGATTGCCGCCGCGATGCGCGACGCAGGCGTCTCGATCGAGAGCCTCATCCAGCGCGGCCGATCGGGCGATGGCAGCGTGCTCGTGGCGATCGTGACGCATGAGGCGCCCGAAAGCGCGGTTTCGGCCGCGCTCGCGCAGCTTGCCGGCTCCCCCAGCCTGGTCGGCGCGCCGCTCCTGATGCACATGCTGTAGGATCGGGGGAGGGCTCCACGAACGCGAAACACCCGTTTTCGGTATCCACGAAAGTGTCTTCTTAGGGGAGCGGGCCGGCACCGCCCCAATCAAAGCGCAAGCCAGGCATTCACCTGCGCGGCGATGGCACTGAAGGCGGCCGGCCCGGCGCCCTCGCCCTCGGCCAGCGTCACGGGCGGGGTGCCCGCGTCGGACGCGGTACGGATCGTGATGTCGAGCGGGATCGCGCCAAGGAACGGAATGTTCAGCGCCGCCGCCGCTGCCTGTGCCCCGCCCTGGCCGAACGGGTCCGACACCGCGCCGCA
>NZ_JAIESM010000065.1 GCF_019746015.1 Sphingomonas sp.
CGCCCGTAGCTCAGCTGGATAGAGCATCAGACTACGAATCTGAGGGTCGGACGTTCGAATCGTTCCGGGCGCGCCAATGAAAACCCCGCCAAAGCAATCGCTTGGCGGGGTTTTTGTTTGCCGGTCGCGCTGGCGCTTCTGACTTTCGTCCGGCGTCGTTCAAGCGATCGGAATACCCGCCAGCGGCGCCCAGTCGAGCGGCATGTCGCCAACCAGCAGGGTTGCGGCATCGCCGCCAAAGGCAACGGCGCCATCAAGCGTTGGCGTTGCCGGCGCGTCGAGCAGCGCCTGTACCGATTGCGGGAAGATCACTGCCTGAGCCGGGCCGCCAAAGCCGCGCTCCGCGGTTGCCAGCGACAGTTGGAGCAGCGGCGGCGCAACTGCCACCGATGCGCTTTCGGCCGGAACGGGAGCGGTCGCTGGCGTCACCACGACAAAGGCCGGCAGCGACTCGGCAATGCCCGTCGGCGGCGTGCCCGGCGTGGCGGCGGCCGCAGGCGGTGCAGCGGTGATTGCGGGTGCAGCCGGCGTGACAACGTCTTGCGCGGGCAGCGATTCGGGCCGGCCGACCGGCGTGATCGTCGCTTCCGCCGGCAGCGACACCGGCGCCACATCGCGCACCGGGAGCAGCGCGGCGCTGTCGACGACGGCATCGACTGCGGGGACGATGATGCTGGCGGCCGGCGCCGCTGCGGCTGGTGCCGCGCCGGTTGCCGGCAGCAATGCCAGATCAGGGGTCAACAGGCTGGCAAAGCTTGCAAGTTCAGCCTGCTGCTCCCCCCATGAAGGGGCAAGGCCGCCATCGACGAAGACGGGCAGAATGCCATCCGCCGTAATGGTGGCGTTTGGCGCAGCATTGACCGGACGGCGCACCATCGACCCAGCTCCAAAAATAGTCCATCCCAAAGGGGTCGAGAGCGGATTGGCTTCCAAACAGCGCCGCTCGATCGACATCCTTGCCGATAGGGAAGGATTGTGACGATTCTGTTGCAAATTCAAAACTTAGCATTGCCATTGACATGGCGATGTCACCCCCGAAAAGGCACCACGATGCTGGCGCCGATTCGGGCGCGGCGCAGCCCGGTTAGAGGCGGTCCGATAGTCCAGTGGTTTCGCGGTTGCTCAGCGCTTCGGTCGCGCGGCGGGGATTCGGCGTGGGTGCCGCGCTTGCCCTTTGCGCCGCCGCTGCCGCGCCCGCGCAACAGGCGCCGCAGGGCGGCCCCGCGGAGGCCGGCGATCCCGTGCTGGCACTGAGTGAGGCGCGTGCGAACCCGGAGTCGTTCCGCGCTGCGATCGGCGCCGCGATCGAGCGGCAACCCAATCTGGCGGTGGCGCTGGCGATTGCCGATCAGGCCGAGGCGCAGGTGGGCCAGGCCCGCGCCGCTCGCTTGCCGAGTGCCGAGCTGAACCTCACCAACTTCCGCGTCATCTCGCGCGATTTTTCCAACGATCCGCTCAACGTGCTGGAACGGACGCGGCCATCGCTGCGCACCGACGTGCAATTGAGTGTCAACCAGACGCTCTTCGATTTCGCCGCCGGCGCCAACCGGCTGAAGGCGGCAAAGCTGCGTGCTTCTGCGGCGATTGCCGATGCCGAAGGCAGCGCGGCGCAGATCGCGGCGGAAACGATCACCGCCTGGTATGAGGTGACCGGTTTTCGCGCGCTTGCGCAGTTCACGCGCGGCTTTCTGGAGGTGGAGCGCGAGCTGCTGGAAGGCCTTGACGCCCGGATTGAGCGCGGGGTTGCGGCACCTGTCGACCGTGCGCGGGCGCAAGCCGCGATCGCGCGCAGCACGGCACGGCTGGCGGACTTCGAACGGCGCAGCGCCGGAGCGGCGGCGCGGTTTCAGGCGTTCACCGGCCAGGCGCCGCCGCCCGGGCTGCAGCGCGCGCCAGCGGCGTGTGCGCTGCCCGCCGATGCCGAGAGCGCTGCCGCCATCGCGGCCCGCCGCGCGCCCGCCGTGCGCAGTGCCGATGCCGTGGCACGCGCCGCCGCGCGCGACGCTCAGGCGGCGGAAAGCGACCGGTTGCCGCTGATCACCGGCGGGATCGACGCCGGCCGCTTCGGCCTGATCGAAACCCCCTTTGATTATGAAGTGCGCGCGCGGCTGGGCCTCAGGATGCGGCTGTTCGGCGGGATCGATTCGCGCATTGCCGAGGCCGGCGCCCGCGCCCGCGCAGCACAGGCCCGCGCCGACCAGGCCCGGCAGGATGCGGTGCGCGACGCGACCGTCAGCTTTGCCGATGCCAGCGCGCTTGCCGACCAGCTGCGCGCCGTGGAAGCGCAATATCTCGCCGCCCGCCGCACCCGCGACGGCGTGATCGAGCGCTTCCGCGTCAATCGTGGCACGCTGTTCGATGTGCTCGCCGCGCAGGAAGAGATGTTCCAGGCGGCAGTCAGCTATGTCCAGGCCCTCTCGGATCTGGACGCGACGCGCTATATTGTGCTGGCGCGCACCGGCAGCCTGTTGCAATGCCTGCGCGTGGAAGCGCCCCGGCAAGGCCAAGTGCAATGAGCGTCGACCCGTTGATCGTCCCGCCCAAGCCGCGCTTTGCAGCATGGCTGATGGCGCCCATGCGGCGCAACAGCAGCGTTTACGCCAAGGTCGTGATCGCCGCCGTTCTCATCAACGTCTTCGGCTTCATTGCCTCCATCTTCTCGATGGTGGTTTATGACCGGGTGATCCCGCACAATGCGATCAATTCGCTGATCGGACTGTCGATCGGCCTGGGCGTTGTGGTGCTGTTCGATTTCGCGCTGAAGCTGTTGCGCGCCTATTTCGTCGACGTGGCCGGTGCCGATATCGACCAGCAAGTGGGCGAAACCGTGTTCCAGCGGATCATCGCCATGCGGATGGAGCTGCGCAAAGGCTCCACCGGCGCGCTGGCCGGCATGATGCGCGAGCTGGAGGTGCTGCGCGAATTCTTCGCCTCGGTCACGATGGTCGCGATTGTCGATGTGCCGTTCATCATCGTCACGCTGATCGTGATCGCAGCGATTGGCGGCTGGCTGGTGCTGGTGCCGGCGCTGCTGGTGCCGCTGGTCATCCTGGCCGGCTTCCTCACCCAGCCGGCGATGGATCGGCTGTCGTCCGACACGATGCGCGAGGGGTTGGCCAAGCAATCGGTGCTGGTCGAGGCGATCGGCGCGATTGAAACGGTGAAGGCCGCCGGCGCCGCGCCCATGCTCAGCGGGCGCTGGCGCCAGGCGCTCAATGCGCAATCGGGGCTGGCGCTGCGTCGGCGGCTGATCGGCTCGATCGCCACCACCTTTGCCGGATCGGCCGGCACGCTGGCCTATTCGGGCGTCGTCATTCTGGGCGCGGTGCTGATGGGCTATGGCTATCTGACGGTCGGCGCGCTCACTGCCTGTTCGATCCTGTCCAGCCGGGCGATTTCGCCGCTGGGGCAGATCGCGCTGCTTGCCTCGCGCCTGTCGGCAACGCGCACGGCCTATGCGCAGATTTCGGCGCTGATGGAGCAGCCGGTGGAAGGGCCGGCGGGGCAGGGCCTGAGCTTTGCAACGCTGACCGGCGCGGTCGAGCTGCGCGGGGTGTCGTTCCGCTATCCGGGTGCGGCGGAGCCGGTGCTGCGCGACGTGTCGCTGAAGGTGGCGCCGGGCGAACGGGTCGCGCTGCTGGGCAAGGTCGGCTCGGGCAAATCCACGCTCGCGCGGCTGATCCTGGGGCTTTACCCGCCCGAGGAAGGCGTGGCGATGCTCGACGGCACCGACATTCGCCAGCTTGACCCGGTGTTCCGCAATTCAATGGGCGCCGCGCTGCAGGAAAGCGTGCTGTTCACCGGCACCATCCGCGAGAATATCACGCTGGGCCGCCCTGGCATTGACGATGCGGAGATGCTGCGCGTGGCCCAGCTGGCAGGGGTGCATGAGTTTGTCGGCCGGATTGCCAATGGCTATGATCTGCGGCTGGCCGACCGGGGTGAGGGGCTTTCGGGCGGGCAGCGCCAGTCGATCGCGCTGGCCCGGGCGCTGGCGGGGCGGCCGCAGCTGCTGGTGCTAGACGAACCGACGAGCGCGATGGACAACCATACCGAACTGGCGCTGATCCAGCGGCTGGCGGAGGAAGTGCAGGGGCGCACGTTGATCCTCATCACCCACCGCCCGCAATTGCTGGCGCTCGCCAACCGGGTGATCGTGTTCGACCAGGGGCGGATCGCCGCCGATGGCCCGCGCGACCAGATTTTGCGCAGCAACATCCAGACCCGGGCCGCCTGATGAACGCGCCGATGGCCGCCCCGCCCATTCCCGAGATGGCAAAGCCGCGCGTGCGGCGGGCCTCGGCCTGGCTGCTCTGGGGCATTGTCGGCTTTTTCCTGCTGTTTCTGGTCTGGGCATGGCTGACCCGGCTGGATCGGACGGTGCGGGCAGAAGGGCGCGTCATTCCCACCTCGCAGCTGCAGGTGATCTCCAACCCCGAAGGCGGGATTGTGGAGGCGATCCGGGTGCGGGTGAGCGACACGGTGGCGCGCGGCGACCCGCTGCTGATGCTGGACCGCACGCAAATGGGCGCGGAACTGGGCAGCGGCCAGGCGCAGGTCGGCGCGCTCGACCTGAAGATCGCGCGGCTGGAGGCGGAAGTGGCCGGCCGGGTGCCGCGCTATCCGGCCATCGCCAGCGCTGCGCTGGGCAGCCAGATCGCGGTCGAGCAGGCACTGCACGGCGCGCGCATGGCCGATCTGGAAAGCCTGCGCGCTGCTGCCGATGCGCGGCTGACCCAGGCCGAGCGCGAGGCGGCGGCCGCCCGCTCGATGCTGGCCGCGCGCCGCACCATGGCAACCGCGCGGGCGACCGAAGCCGATCTTGTCGCGCCGCTGGTCGACAAGGGGCTGGAGCCGCGCCTCAGCCTGGTTCAGGCGCGTGCATCGGCCGATGCCGCCCGCAGCGAAGCGATGGCGGCGCAGTCGGCACTTGCCCGGGCCGAGGCGCAGATTGCCGAGGCGCGTGCCCAGCGCGCGGTGGCCGTTGCCCAATGGCGCGCCCAGGCCGCCAACGAGCTGGCCACCGTGCAGGCCGAGCGCGCTGCAAAGGGCGAGGCGCTCCCCGCGCTTGAAGAGCGCGCCGCGCGCACCATTGTCCGCGCGCCGGTTGCCGGCACCATCAACCGCGTGCTGGTAACGACGACGGGCGGCGTCGTGCAGCCGGGCCAGCCGCTGGTCGAGATCGTGCCGGCGGGCGAAAGCCTGCTCATCGACGCGCGCGTGCTTCCGGAGGATATCGGCACGGTGGCGCTGGGCCAGCGCGCGCGGGTGTCGCTCACCGCCTATAACCGCGCCACCTATGGCCAGCTGGAGGGGCGCGTGGTCGCCATCTCGCCCGACGCAACCGTGGATGAGCGCACCGGCCGCAGCCACTACACCATCCGCGTGAAGACCAGCCTCGGGCATCTGATCGGCCCCGATGGCAAACGCCATGCGATCGGCGCCGGCATGGTGGCGGAGGTCGACCTGCTCGGCGAGCCGCGTACCATCCTGGAATATCTTTTATCTCCGGTACTTGAGGTTGGCCGAACAGCGTTTCGGGAGTAGAATGTAACGCAGGGGTCATATTCCCGCGCAAAGGTCGGCGTGCGGGGAGCAATGGAGCCAAGTCGGATGACCAAGAAACCTGAACAGCTGTCGTCGCGGCAAACCAAGCGTGCCCAATCCGCGCGCAAGCCCTGGTCGCGCCCCACACTGACGATCGGCCGCGTGGCCGAAGCCGAAATCGGCGTGCTTGCCCGCAGTGACGGCGCCTTCACGACGTCTTGAGCGCCAGCCGGTACCAGTCTGACTAGGCCAGCCCGTTGCCGGCGCGGCCGATGCGTTCGCAGCATGATTGATCACAATATCTTCCCGTGCGGCCGATCCTCGGCATGTCGCGGAAGGGGAAGATGATGCCGAACGCGAACGATCATGCCAGGAGCGTGCTGCTGAACCGCGCAAGCCCAGGGGCGCCACCCAGGATTGGCATCGACCGTGTTGAGGAGGCGCAAGTCAACTTTATAAGGAGCAATGACGGCGTTATCAGCGCCGCCTCATCGCTTTATCAGACGATGGACCAGCACTGCTGGAGCGCATCGTGGCTGTTGGTCGCCACCGTTGATGGTCCTGCCAATCTGCTGTAGCCTAGACCATTGTCTTGTTGACGGAGATCAGGATGACGGTGTCGAAGCTTCATGAACAACCTCATCGCCATGCCACCCCGGCCGCTAAGCAGCGTCAGCGCTGGGCGCGACCCACGCTCAGCATTGGTCGCGTGGCGGAGGCGGAAATGGGCCCAATCGCGCGTAATGATGGGGGTTCTTTTTCTACTTCCTGAGCGTCTCGATCAGCGCGATGGACCAGCACTGCTGGAGCGCATCGTGGCTTTGGTCGCCACCGTTGATGGTCCGCCAATCTGCTGTAGCCCAGATCATTGTCTTGTTGACGGAGATCAGGATGACGGTGTCGAAGCTGCATGAAGAACCTCATCGCGATGCCACCCCGGCCGCTAAGCAGCGTCAGCGCTGGGCGCGACCCACGCTCAGCATTGGCCGCGTGGCGGAGGCGGAAGTCGGCAGGTTTTTACGCTTCGACAGCGTCTTCGATCTGTCTTGAGCGCTAGCCGGTGCCGGCCTGACTAGGCCAGCCCGTTACCGGCGTGGCAGATGTCCTTGCAGCGTGATTGATCCCGGCACATTCCCGTGCGAACGTCCCCCGGCATGTCGCGGAAGGGGAAGATGATGCCGAAGTCGAACGATCGCGCGCAGGGGCGTGCCGCTGCTCCGCGCAAGCCTTGGGCACCGCCCAGACTTAGCATCGGCCGTGTGGCGGAGGCGGAACTGCAGGGCGTTACCCGGTTCGATGGCGCCGTCTTTTTTGCCTCCTGACGCCGCATTAGCTTTCTGCCCATCGTTCGGGCGGTTCAGCGCACATTGGCGCCAACCGCCGCTTCGATCAGCGCAATCGTCGGCGCCAGCATGCCGAAATTCATCGGCCGGCTGAGCCGATAGCCGGGGCAGGCGCGGCCGATGCCAGTGGCGGCCTCGAAATAATCACCTTCCTGCCCCATCGCGCCGACCAGCCAGGGGCGATAGGCATTGGCGCGGATCAGCGTGATCATGTCGAGCGCGCGCAATGGCTCCAGCCGGGGCGCCCCGTCGGCCTGATCAAGCGCGATCAGCGCGCCGACCGGTGCCCAGTCCATCGTCATCGCCGGCGGATCGACGAAGAATTTGTCCATCCGCGCGGCCACTTGCGCGCCGCGCCGGTCGGCCAGATTGAGCCCTGCGACCGATGCATCCCACAATTTGTGCCGCCGGCCATCGGGCGCCACCCAGGGCTGGCCGGCCGCGTCAAAGCGGATCGCGCAGAAATCATCGGCGACATGGCCATGGCCGGCCTGGACGAGCGCGGCCGCCAGCGTCGATTTGCCTGCGCCCGACGCGCCGCAGAACAGCACCACCTGCGCGCCGATCCGCACCGCACTCGCATGCAGCACCACCTGCCCGCGCTGATGGACGAGCGCGCCAAAGCCCGTGCCGCCCAGATAGAGCGCCACCAGCGCCATGTCCGCGTCCGGGGCGGGGTCATAGGTGATGGCCTGTCCGGCGCGCATCGCCATGCGCACCACGCCGGGCACGTCCACTGTCATCAGCTCGCGCGGTGCTGGCGGCGGATCGGCGGCGGGCGCCACCGCGCCACGCTGGATGACGACATCGGCGACACCCGCCGGCGCCGGGATCAGCCCGGGCAGGACCAGATCGCTGCGCGTGCGCAGCCCGCCAATCGCATAATGATAATCGGCTTTGCGCAACCCCGGCTCCCTCTCTAAGCTGGTATCAGGGCCGGCTTGCCGGCGCCATATTGGGCGAGGGGCGCAATGCAGATTATCCGCAGCACCGAATGGCTGTCTGCCAAAGTTGGCGATGAAGTGATGATGATGAGCGCAGCAAGCGGCGTTTACATGGGGCTGGATGCGATTGCTGCGCGCATCTGGGACTTGCTGGAGGAGCCCAGCGACATCGACAGCCTGTGCGCGCGGCTGGTTGGCGAGTTCGAGGTGGAACCCGATGAGTGCCGGCGGGATGTGGAGGCATTTCTGGACGATCTGGCGCGGCAGGGCGCCGTCACTCTGGCCGGCGCGCAAGCCTAGCCGGGCCGAACCGCGCGTGGCGCTGCCCCGATGACAGCGATTGCCGCCTGCTGGCACAGCAATGGCAGACCTGGTGCCGCCGCTGCCCTTGCGCGGATGCAGGCGGCGCTCAAGCCCTATGGCCCGGATGACCAGCGCCACTGGCATGATGATGATGTGGCACTGGGGCGCAACCTGTATCAGCGGTTGCCCGAGGATCGCCATGACCGCCAGCCGCTGATCAGCGGCTGCGGGCGCTATGCGCTGGTCGCCGATGTGCGGCTGGACAATCGCGACGAGATCGCCGCCGCGCTGGGCGAGCCGGCGTCCTCCGCCGATACGCGCTGCGACGCGGCCTGGCTGCTCGCCGCCTGGGAGCGCTGGGGCGAGGGGGCGTTCGACCGGCTGTTCGGCGATTTCGCGCTGATCCTGTGGGACCGGCACGAGCGCCGGCTGCTGCTGGTGCGCGATCCGATGGGGCGCCGGCCGCTCTTCTTCCATCGCGCCGGCGCCCTGGTGGCGGCTGCGACCATGCCCAAGGGACTGCACGCGCTGGCCGACGTGCCGCGTGCGCCCAGCCGCGATGCCGCCGCCGAGTATCTGCTGCTGATGCCCGCCGCCGAACGCGCGACGATGTGGGAAGGGGTGGAGCGCGTGCCGCCGGGCGCGGTGGTGACGGTGACGACGGACCGGGTGGCCGTGCGCCACTGGTGGCAGCCGCGCCGGCCCGAGCCCGATGGCACGCCGGGCGACTATGCCGAGGGGCTTCGCCATCATCTGGACCAGGCGGTTGCCGCCCGGCTGCGCGGGGCGGGCGATCTGGTCGCCACGCATCTCAGTTCCGGCTTCGACAGTTCGTCGGTCACCGCGACTGCTGCGCGGCTGATGGCGGCGCAGGGTGGCCGGGTCAGCGCCTTTACCAGCGTGCCGGCGGCGGGATATCCCCCCATCAACAACCCGGACGCGATCATCGACGAAGGGCCGCTCGCCGCTGCCACCGCTGCGCTCTATCCCAATGTCGAGCATGTGCTGCTGCGCACCGGGCATGTGTCGCCGGTGGAAACGCTCGACCGCGATTTCTTCCTGTACGATCTGCCGGTGCTGAACCGCTGCAACATGACGTGGTACACAGCGTCGCTGGATGGCGCGCGGCAGCGCGGCGCCAACGTGCTGCTCACCGGCGAAGTCGGCAATATGAGCCTGTCCTATAATGGCAATGAATATCTGGTCGAGCTGCTGCTGGCGGGCCGCTGGGGCCGGCTGGCCCGCACCGCCTGGGCGCTGAAGCAGCGCGGCACGCTGCGCTGGCGTGGCATTGCCGCCCGGCTGGCGCGCCCCTTCTTCCCGCCGGCGCTGGAGAAAAGGCTGCGCGGCGACCGGTCGTCAGTGATCGGCGACCCGCTTTACCATAGCGCGCTTCGGCGCGAGATTTTCGAGCGCGAGGCATTTCGCGAACGCGCGGCGGCGCGCGGGCACGACGTGGATTACCGGCCCTGGCGCAATGGCTGGGACATGCGCCGCTGGGTGCTGGGCCGGGTGGATATGGGCGCTTATGCCAAGGGTTTTCTGGCCGGCTGGGGCGTGGATGTGCGCGACCCGACCAGCGACCGGCGGCTGGTTGAGTTCTGCCTGTCGGTGCCGATGGGCGAATATGTGCGCGACGGCCAGTTCCGCAGCCTGGCCCGCCGCGCGCTGGCCGATCGACTGCCGGCCGAGCTGCTCAACGCGCGCGGCAAGGGCGTGCAGGCGATCGACTGGCATGTCGGCGCGGGCGCGGCGCGCGCGGCGATTGCCGGCGAGGTTGCCCGGCTGGCCGAAGACCCGCTGGCCGCCGAGCTGATCGATCTGCCCCGGCTCAACGCGCTGCTCGCGGTCTGGCCGGAAACCGGCTGGGATAATGTGGCGCAGACGGATGCCTATCGGCTGGCCCTGTTGCGGGGTGTCTCCACCGGGCATTTCCTGCGGCGCGCGCGCGGCGGCAATGGATGATCGCGCGGTGGACGCCGGTGCGCGCGGCGGTTAGCTTGAGCGGATGCGCCAGTCCCCCGTCCTTCGCCGCGCGCGCACGCTGGCCAGCCTTGGCCCCGCGCGGCTGGCGCTGCTCGCGGAGGCGGCCCTGGCGCTGGCCTGGGCGCGGCTGACCATCCTGTTGACGCCATCAATGGCGCCCGCGTCGCGCTGGGGTGTGCTGGTTCCGGCGGACGATCCGGGGGCGGGATCCGGCCTGATCGCGAGCGACGCGCACCGGCTGGCAACCGCCAGGCAGATCGGCTGGGCAGTGGCGACGGCGGCGCGGCTGGTGCCGTTTCGCGCAGTCTGCCTGCCTCAGGCGCTCGCCGCGCGCGCGATGCTGGCGCGGCGCGGCACCCCGAGCGTGCTGCACTTCGGCGCCCGGCGCGATGACGCGCGCGCGATGGTGGCGCATGCCTGGCTCGACGCGGCCGGCGCACGCGTGACCGGCTATCCCATCGACCCCGGCATCGCCGAGATCGGGGCGTTTGTTAACCATCAGTAATGATGTAAAATTTTGTAGCTATTCTTTGCTGGTTTTGAATGGCGATCTGCATCGCAGCGCAGTGATGGGGCAAGGGATCGCTTCTTTCTCGCCGATCGCTGATTGTCGAACTTGGCATAAACTTGCGACAAAGGGATGCGACGCTTGGCTCGTTGATGCCATAGTGGTGAACTCGCCTATCCCTTGTAGCAGATAGTAGATTTACGATGGTTGTTTTGTTTGCACTGCACGCGCCGATATGCGGGTCGTCAAGCCCATCGCAGGGGCAGAGGTAATGCTTACGCAGAACAAGTCCGAAGCTCGCGTGATCGTTGCCCTGGCGACGTTCTTGAACGCCTTTGCGCGCCATGCCGGGATCAAGGGGCTGTGGGCTGTGGCGCTGTCGGTGGGGGCTGCGCTGACGGAGGCGGCGTCGCTGTTCCTCGTCGCGCCGGTGCTGGGCATCATTGCCGGCAGCCGCAGTGGCTGGTCGGGCTGGGGGGCTGACTATTGGACGCAGCTTTCGCCCATCCAGCAACTTGGCGTCGTCGTGCTTGTGCTGGGCCTGTTGTGGTTTACGCGGTCGATCATCGCGTGGCTGCGCGACCGCATCCTGGTCGAGCTCCAGCTCGGTTTCGTTGAATATCAGCGGACCAGCCTTGTCCACGCGCTTGCCCGCGCGCCCTGGCGCCAGGTGGTCGCGCTGGCGCATGTGCGCGTCAATCATGCGCTGGGGCAGGATGTGCTGCGCGTCGGGCTGGCGCTCCAGATGCTGATCCAGGCGGTGGTGGCGCTGATGGTGCTTGCGGCGCTGGCGACGGCGGCATTCGCACTGTCGCCGCCCTTGGCGTTGTTGGCATTGTCGATGATGGCACTGGCCGGGTTCAGCCTTCGCCTGGCGATGCGGGAGGCGCACGCACAGGGGTCGACCATGGTACAGGCCAATCTGGATCTGGCCGATACGCTTGCCCGGTTTCTGGGCGGGTTGCGGGTGGCGGCCAGCCAGAATCTTCAGGACGCCTTTGTCGACCGGTTCCGCCAGGGACTGGCCGATGTGCGGCTGAGCAACATCCTGTATCAGCGTCGCCAGAGTCAGGCGCGGCTGGTGGTGTCGGGTGCAGCGCTGATGGTGGGTGGCGCGGTAGCGTTTCTGGGGGCGGTGTGGCTGCAAACGCCGATCCCGCAGCTTGTTGCGCTGATCTTTGTCCTGGCGCGGATGGGCTGGCCCGCGAGCCACGTGCAGGAGACCGTTGCCCAAATGCTCCACGCGCTGCCGGCCTATGCCCAGCTGCGCGCCGTGATCGACGAGCTGGCCGCGCCGCCGCCCGCGCCCGACACCGCAGCAGCGCTGCCCGCAGCGGGCGGAGCGATCCGGCTGGTCGACGTCCGTTATCGCCACCCGTCGCGTGACGGTGCGTCTGCCCCGGCACCGACGCTGGAGGGCGTCTCGCTCACCCTGCGGCCGGGCGTGCTGACCGGGCTGACCGGCGCATCGGGCGCCGGCAAGTCGACGCTGGCGGACATCCTCGTGGGGCTGCTCGAACCTGATTCGGGCGCGCTGATGCTGGGCGATCAGCGGCTGGGTGCGGCTGATCTGGTCCGCTGGCGCGACGAAATTTCCTATGCGGTGCAGGAGCCCTATCTGTTTCACGCCAGCGTGCGCGACAATCTGCTCTGGGCGGCACCGCACGCCGACGCCGGCAGCATTGCCGCCGCGCTGCGCGATGCGGCGGCCGATGATCTGATCGCCGCGATGCCGCAGGGGCTCGACACCATCGTGGGCGAGCGCGGCACGCTGCTTTCCGGCGGAGAACGGCAGCGACTGGCGTTGGCGCGCGCGCTGCTGCGCGGCGGACGGCTGCTGGTGCTGGACGAGGCGACCAGTGCGATCGACGTCGCCACCGAAGCGCGCATCTTTGCCGCCCTGCGCCGGCGCGTCGCACATCAGGCAGTGCTGGTCATCGCTCACCGTGCCGAAACGCTGGCCTTTTGTGATGAAATGCTGCTGCTGCGCGATGGCCGCCTGTTTCCGGCGCGGCCGGTGCTGCCGCTGGCCGGCGTGGCGGGTTAGGGTTTTTCTGAGCTTCTCCGAAGCCGCACCAGCCCGCCCTGCCGCCCGTAACGCCACTGGCAAGTGCTGCGTATATTTGGCAAGCACCTCTTCCCGCGCCGATTCCGGCGTTTGACCGCAGATACGAGACGCTATGCACGATCTTGCGATTTTCTATGAACACCCCGCCTGGTTCACCCCGCTATTCGCCGTGCTCGATGCGCGCGGGGTCGATTATGTCCGCATCGGCATAGAGGGGCACCGGTTCGATCCTGCCGGATCGCCGCCACCGGCCCGCGTGGTGCTCAGCCGGCTCGCCATGTCGAGCTTCCTGCGCTCCCCCGATCACGCCATCTACTACAGCCACGCGCTGTTCGCGCATTGGAAGGCGCAGGGCGCGCGCATCATCAACGGAGCGGATGCGCTGGCGGTCGATTCGAACAAGGCGCGCCAGCTTGCGCTGATGAGCGGGCTGGGGCTGGCCGTGCCCGAAACCCGCGTCGTCCACCGCCCGGCAGACATTGTCGCGGCCGCCGCCGAACTGCGCTTCCCGCTGGTAGTGAAGGCCAATGTCGGCGGGTCGGGCGCGGGCATCATGCGTTATGAAAGCCCGGAGGAGCTGGCGGCGGCGGTGGCCGAGCGCTTCCTGCCGACCAGCATCGACGGCGTTCTGCTGGTGCAGGAATATGTGCCGGCCGAGGGCGGGCGCATCACCCGGATCGAAACGCTGGAGGGGCGCTATCTCTACGCCATCGACGTGGCGGGCGGCGGGTTCGATCTGTGCCCGGCCGATGCCTGCCAGGTGGATGGCAAGCCGATCGAGATGGTCGCCGCGCACCCGGCGCCCGAGCTGATCGACGCGGCCGAGCGGATCGCCCGCGCGGCCGGGCTGGACGTGGGCGGGATCGAGGTGATGATCGACCACCGCGACGGCACGCCGCGCTTTTATGACATCAATGCGCTGTCCAATTTCGTCGCCCGGCCGCTCGACGTGCTGGGCTGGGATCCGCATGAAAAGCTGGTCGATTATCTGCTGGCCGAGATCGGGAAGGTGAAGTGATGCGTTACGGTTACTGGATGCCCGTGTTCGGCGGCTGGCTGCGCAATGTCGCGGACGAGGGGATGGAGGCGAGCTGGGCCTATACCAAGCGGCTGGCGCAGCGGTCGGAGGCGATCGGCTATGACCTGTCGCTGATCGCCGAGCTCAACATGAACGACATCAAGGGCGTGGAGGCGCCGACGCTGGATGCGTGGTCGACGGCGGCCGCGCTGGCGGCGGTGACCGAGCGGCTGGAGCTGATGGTCGCGGTGCGCCCCAATTTCCACCACCCCGCGCTGTTCGCCAAGGCGGCCGCCAATATCGACCAGATTGCCGGTGGTCGGCTGGCGCTCAATGTCGTGTCGAGCTGGTGGGCGGACGAGGCGCGGCGCTATGGCCTGCAGTTCGACCAGCATGACGACCGCTATGCCCGCACCAGCGAGTGGCTGACCATGGTCGACGGGCTGTGGAGCGAGGACGAGTTCGATTTTGCCGGCCGCTATTATTCGGCCGAACAGGCGATCTGTAGCCCCAAGCCCGTGAAGAAGCCCACCATCTATGCCGGGGGCGAAAGCCCGGCGGCCAAGGCGTTGATCGCCAGCCAGTGCGATGCCTATGTCATGCATGGCGATCCCGTCGAGGCGGTTGCCCCCAAGATTGCCGACATGGCCGCGCGGCGAGAGCAGATGGGCAAGCCGCCGATGCATTACGGCATGGCCGCCTATGCCATCGTCCGCGACAGCGAGGCGGAGGCAAAGCGCGAGCTGGCCCGCATTACCGAGGTGAACGAGCTGCCCGCCGGCTATGACAATTTCGATCAGTGGCTGTCCGGCACCCAGCTGGAACGCGAAATGAAGATCCAGGAATATTCGGTCTCCAATCGCGGGCTGCGCCCCAATCTGGTCGGCACGCCGGAGCAGCTGCGCGAGCGGATCGAGGAATATGAAGCGGCCGGCCTCGACCTGCTGCTCCTCCAGATGAGCCCGCAGGAAGAGGAAATGGAACGCTTCGCCGCGCAGGTGATCAAGGCCCCGGTCGCGGCTTAGGTTGGCCATACTCCTCCTCCCCTTCAGGGGAGGAGGTCGGGAGGAGGGGCGTTGATGCCGGGCACGGCGCTTTTTTTGGCGAGGCCCCACCCCAACCCCTCCCCTGAAGGGGAGGGGCTTTGTTCAGTAGCGGCTTGAGGTGGTTTCAGCGGGGCTGAAACCGTTACCGCACCGGCCCGCTCCCCCACCCGGCCACCCATGAAATACTGCCGTTGGGTGGCCGGGTGGGGGAGTGGGCCGGTGCCGCGTCAGCGTAGCCAAAAAATCTAAGGCACGCCGGCGCGCAGTTCATCGATCCACACCGTCGCTTTTGCGTCGCTGGGCGCGCGCCAGTCGCCGCGCGGCGAGAGCGCGCCGCCGGTGGACACTTTGGGGCCGTTGGGGATCGCCGAGCGCTTGAACTGGCTGGTCTGGAAGAAGCGGTGGCAAAAGCGCTCCAGCCAGTGCTTGATCACCGGCAGATCATAGGCGACGCGCGCCGCTGGCGGCAGGTCACGCGGCCAGCGCCCCGCGTCCGCATCACGCCAGGCATGCCAGGCCAGGAACGCGATCTTCGACGGCGCCAGGCCATAACGCACGACATGGTGCAGGAAGAAATCGTTGAGCGCATAGGGGCCGACCGCCGCCTCGGTCGACTGGATCGCGCCCGGCGCATCGGCGGGCACCAGTTCCGGGCTGATCTCGGTCGCCAGGATCGCCGCCAGCACCCGGTCGGTCTCGGCATCGAACTGCTCGGTCGAGATCGTCCAGCGGATGAGATATTGAATGAGCGTCTTGGGCACGCCCGCATTCACCGCATAATGGCTCATCTGGTCGCCCACGCCATAGGTGCACCAGCCCAGCGCGAGTTCGGACAGGTCGCCAGTGCCCACCACCAGGCCATGGTGCAGATTGGCCAGCCGGAACAGATAATCGGTGCGCAGGCCCGCCTGCACATTTTCAAACGTCACGTCATACACCGGCTCGCGCTTGGCATAGGGGTGGCGCAGGTCGTGCAGCATCTGCTCCGCCGCCGGGCGGATGTCGATCTCGTCGCCCGCCACGCCCAGCGCGCGCATCAGCGCCCAGGCATTGGCCTTGGTACCGGCGCTGGTGGCAAAGCCGGGCAGGGTATAGGCCAGAATATGGTCGCGCGGGCGGCCCAGCCGGTCCATCACCTTCGCCGCCACGATCAGCGCATGGGTTGAATCGAGCCCGCCCGACACGCCGATCACCAGCCGCTCGGCCCCGGCCGCGCGCACCCGCTGGCATAGCCCCTCCACCTGAATGTTGAACGCCTCGTAACAGTCGGCATCCAGCTTTTCGGGCGTGTTGGGCACGAAGGGAAAGCGCCTGAGCGGCCGGCGTAGGCCGATATCGGCAAAGTCCGGCCGATGGTCGAAACCGATGCGGCGATAGCGGGGGACGGCCAGCCGCGCGGCGTCGGCAAAGGTGCCGTTGCGCTGCCGCTCCAGCCGCAGCCGGTCGGCGTCGATATCGGCAATGGTGAGCGCGTCGCCCGCGCCGAACCGCGCGCTTTCGGCGAGCAGCTCGCCCATTTCGTGGATCAGGCTCTGCCCGTCCCACGCCAGATCGGTGGTGCTTTCGCCAGGGCCGCTGGCTGAAAACACATAAGCACACAGCGCCCGCGCCGATTGCGCGGCGGCCAGCATCGCCCGTTCGCGCGCCTTGCCGATCACGATGTTGGAGGCGGACAGGTTGCAGCAGATCAGCGCGCCGGCCAGTGCCGCCTGGGTCGAGGGCGGGGTGGGCGCCCAATAATCCTCGCAGATTTCGGCGTGAAAGACGAAGTGGGGCAGGTCGTCGGCCGCGAAGATCAGGTCGGTGCCGAACGGCACGTCATGCCCGCCGATGCGGATGGTGGCGCCGGCAATGCCGGCACCGCTCGCAAACCAGCGCTTTTCATAATATTCGCGGTAATTGGGCAGGAAGGTCTTGGGAATGCACCCCAAAATCCGCCCGCGTGCGATGATGACCGCGCAATTGTACAGCCGGCCGCCATGGTCCAGCGCGGCGCCCGCCACCAGCACCGGCCGCAGCTTGGCGCTGGCCTCGGCCAGCTTCACCAGCGCGGCCTGTGTTGCCGATTGCAGCGCGTCCTGCAGGTGCAGGTCGTCGATCGCATAGCTGGACAGGTTGAGCTCGGGGAACACCAGCAGGTCGACATGCTCGGCATGGGCGCGGTTGGCGAGCGCGATGGCGGCGGCGGCATTGGCGGCCGGATCGGCCACTGCCACCGCCGGCGTGGCCGCGGCCGCGCGGATCAGGCCGTGCCGGTGGATCGAGTAGAAGGGGTGCGGGCGGGCTTTCAGCATTGGCGGCCTTCTACGCGCGATTGCGCGGCCGTGCCAGCCGCGCGCGGGCGCAGAGCGGCGGCCTTACCGGCCGGGGCGATAACGGCGCTCGATATGATCGTTCAGATCCTCTGTGTAGAAATAGACCGGGCGCAGATCGCCGGTTGCGTAGCGGTCGGCCTGATCGTTGAAGTGGCGCGATTTGGGGTCACCGCTTTCGCCGCCGGCCGACACCGCGATGGCGCGCACGCGCGGGCCGAACTCCACAATGGCGACGAAGCTGTTGCCAAGCGTACCATAGCGGCGCTTTTCGCCCGGCGGCGTGCGCGTGCCGAACGAGGCGAGCGAGCCCCATTGCGCGCTGGTGAAGCCCACCGGCACGCTGTCCTCTCCATCGCTGAAGCGCGCGGTGATTGCCGGGCTGATCCGCTGGAAGCGGTTGACACTGCCCCAGGGCACTTCCCACCCGCCGAAATCGGCGGTCAGCCGGTCGAGCGCCTTCGCCAGTGCTGCCAGCTGAACCTCTGCCGGGGCCTCCGCCATCAGGCGATAGCGGTCCAGCCCGACCGCATTTGTGCCCGCGCCGGCGGTGGCCAGCCACAGCGCCTCGCCCCAATGCACGGCAAGCGTCGTCGCGGTGGAGCCGGTGCCCCAGCGCCGGTCCCACCCTTTCAGCAGCGCAACCGGCGCCGCCAGCCGTGCCTTGAGCGGATGATCAGCGGCCAGCTTGTCCCAGGCGCTGACCAGCGGCGGGATCATCGGGTCGAACGCGGTCAGATGCGGGTCGTAGGCGGCCACGCGCAGCGCCTCGATCGACCAGTCGCTGCGCCCGGTGCCGAGCAGTTCGAGCGCATGCAGCCCGCGCGGATTTTCCCCCACCTGGTCCATATAGCGCGGGAAGCGCCGGGCGCTGGGGCTGGCACTGCCCGCCGCGCTCCACGGCCAGTTGTTGGTGTTCACCACCCAGCCGGGCGCGGGCGAGATGATCTGGGGCAGTTCCTGCACCGTGTGCAGCCCCTGCCAGTCGGTCGCGGTCACGCTGCCGTCGACCGGGCGGCGATAATCGAACCGGTCGTTGCGCTTGGGCACGAATTGCGGGTGGAGATAGGCAATGTCGCCGCTTTCGGACGCGAGGATCGTGTTGTTGGAGCTGTTCGCCCGCCGCGCCGATTCCTTGATGTAATCGGCCAGCGTCGTCGCCTTGGTGCGCAGGAAGCTTTGCGAGAGCGCGGCGACCGGGCGGTTCATCAGCGCGGTGGCGATCCATTTGCCATCCGCCACGCCCGTCACAGGGCCGTGATGCGTGGCATAGGTGGTGAAGCGCCGCTCGGCAAAGCGCCCGTCGCGGGTGCGATAGCGCAAGCTGATCACCTTGGTGCGCACCGGCCGCTGCTCGCTGCCATAGCGATAGAAGCGGTCGCCGCCCTTCTCCAATATCGTCTCGGCGAATTCGTCGACGGTGTCGACGCCGCTCGATGTGTGCATCCACCCCAGATGCTCGTTGAAGCCCTGATAGATGAAGAACTGGCCCCAGGTGGCGGCGCCATAGGCGTTGAGGCCGGTGTCGCTCGTCACCTGCTGTTCAGCGCGGAAGAAGAAGCTGGTGTGCGGGTTGATCAGCAGCAGCGCATGCCCGCCCTGCGTCAGCCGCGGCGCGATGGCGATGCCGTTCGAACCCCTGGGCTCCTGATAGGCGCCGGGCGTGCCGGCGGCGGCGAGCAGCGCACGGCGATAAGCGGCGCTTGCCGCCTTGCCGCCGTAAAAGGCCTGCAACCGGTCCAGCGGCACCCGTTCGATATCGCCGCCAATGCTGCCTTCAGAAAAGCTGAGCGCCATCCACGGCTCGAACTGGCGGATGACGCGCGGGCGCACCTGCGGATGGGTGAACAGATAATAGTTCAGCCCATCGGCCCAGGCGACCATCAGCTGTTGCAGCCAGGCCGGGCTTTCGACGTAGCGGCGGCGCAGATCGGCCGGGTCGACATAGAGCCGCTGGCGCAGATCCTGCCAGATTGCGCGCTCGCCCTCTGCCTCGGCCAGCCGGCCCAGCGCGGTGAGATAGTTGGTTTCGATGCGGTTGAAGTCGTCTTCTGCCTGCGCATAGATCATCGCGAACACCGCGTCGGCGTCGGTCGGCCCACGCACATGCGCGATGCCCCAGTCGTCACGGGTGATCATGGTGCGCTGGGCGCGCGCGGCCCAGCGGGCGCGTTCATTGGTGTCGGCGCCAACCTGGGCGGCAGCGGGGGCGGCAAGGCTGAGCACGATACTGGCAGCGCCGGCCAGCAGGACGGTCGATTGGCGGGCGAAAATCATGGCCGTCATGCCTATCAGCCATGCCGTGCCGCGCAAAGAAAAACCCGGCGCGCCACGAATGACGCGCCGGGAGTACCGGGGAATGATGCGCTTCCCAAATTCTGGAACGATCAGGCCGCCATCTGGTTGCCTGATCGCTCCCTTTATCAGTTGAACGTGATGCGAACCCCGGCCACGAAGCGACGGCCGAAGCGCTCGAACTCGATCGTGCGCTGGCTGACGCCGGCATAGCGGCGGCCCTCGCCGTTCAGCAGGTTCGACGCATCGGCATAGACTTCGAAATTGGGCGTGATCGCATAGCGCGCCGAGACGTCGAGCTCGTCGTCCGCCGCCCAGTAGAAGTCACCGCCCGTCGTCGTCGCACCAGTCGCCAGGTTGAGGTCGCCCAGGCCGTCGAGCCAGTCCGAGCGATACTGATACTGCGCGCGGATCGAGAAGCCGTATTTCTCGTAATACGGCCCGATGTTCAGCACATAGTCCGACGTGCCGGGCAGGCGCACCGTGCGGGCATCGGCGCCGTTGGAGGTGCGCGCCGAGCTGCGGTTGAGCGTGGCGTTCATCTGGATGCCGAAGCCGCCCAGCCAGCTGTCGCTCTTGTCGAAATCGTCGACCTGGAACTGTGCGGTGGCTTCCGCGCCATAGATATAGCCCGAGCCGCCATTGACGATGGTGCTGAACACATATTGCGAGCGGTCAACACCTTGGGTGTTCAGCACGTCGCTGCCAAAGGTACGGGTGGAGCCGAACAGCACGTTGCTGACATCCTTGTAGAAGGCACCCAGCGAGAAGAAGCCGCCGAACTTGGGATAATATTCCCAATAGACGTCAACGCCGCGCGCACGTTCCGGCCGGGCATCGGGATTGCCGCCCGAAATCGTCAGGTTCGCGTCGTTGAAGGTGAAGTTGGGGCGCAGCACCGGATAATCCGGGCGAGCGGCGCCGGTGTTGAACGAGAAGCGCAGCTTGTGCTCGTCGGTGATGTTCCAGTTGACGTGCAGGCTGGGGAACACGCCCAGGAAATCACGCTGGACGGTCTGCAGCACCTGCGGCAGCGCATTGGCCGGCTGGCCGGGGCGCAGCGCCGGGTTCTGCGAGAAGGCCTGCGAGGTGTTGCGCACATTTTCCACGCGCAGGCCGTAAACGATATTGCCCCAGTCGAGCGTCGTTACCCCCATCGCCCAGCCCGAGGTGACCTGCTCGTTCACCTTGAAGAAGTTGCCCTGGGCAAAGACCGGCTGGGCAAAAGGCGAGACCGCGTTCACCAGGCCCTGGATCGCATCCTTCGAGAAGTAGCGGAAGTTGAAGCCCAGCGGCAGCTGGCCCAGATAGGGCTGGGGAATGGTGATCGCATCAAGCGTGGTCGGCACGCCAGAGCGCGCGAACACCGTCTGCGTGCTGCCCGGCACCAGGGTGGCCGGGTTCACGTCCAGCAGGAACTCGTGCACTGTCTTGGTGCGGGTGTCGAACTGGAAGCCGGCGGTGAACTTGGTGTCGCCGAACAGCTCGGTGCGGCGCGAGGCAACGATGCGGCCGGTATAGGCGTCGGTCACGTCGGCCGCCCGCAAGCTGCGGATGCGGCTGAGCGGGATGGCGAAATCCTCGAACTGCTGCACGCGGGCGCCGCGCGACAACGTGCCGTCCGCCGCGCGCAGCGTGCGGTACAGCTCGACACGCGCATCGCTGGGGTTGCGCAGGTCATAGAACACCGTGGGGCGCTGCGTGGCGGTGGCGCCGTTGGTGCCGAAGCCGGGGCTTTCATAGTTGATCTGCGCCGGGGCCGAGCGGTCATCGACCGACTGGGTATAGTTCACCCGCCAGTTGAACTCCCACTTGCCGACTTCATGGTCGCCGCCGATGGTGTTGGTCTGCACCGACTGCAGGAATTCGCGGCTGAGCGCGTTATAGTTGATGTCGATGCCATAGACCGTGCCCAGGAGCGGCGTGTTGCCGGCGCACACATCGGCATAGCCCGTCGTGTTGGGCGCCAGCACCGGCGTTGCCGGGCAGGCAGTGGTCAGCTGCGGCACGCGGCCCTGCTGATCGTCAAAGTCGTAAATGCCGTTCCAGCGCAGCTCGTTGTCGGTGAACGCCGAATAGACCGAATAAGCGAATAGCCGGTTCTGGTCATTGGGGCGCCAGTCGAGCCGGATGGTGCCGCTATAGTTGCGGCGCATCAGGCGATAGAGCTTGTTTTCGGTTTCGCGCGCCCAGATGCGCGGGCCGACTTCGCCGGCACCCAGCGGGCGGCGGTCCTGATCGACCGATTCCCAGTCCGTCTCGAAATTGTCGGTCGCCATCTTGCGTTGATACCAAGTGCCGGACACCAGCACGCCGATATCGCCGATGCCGGTGTTCCAGCGCTTGGAAAGCACCGCCGTGCCTTCAAATTCGGTGCCGCCACCCAGATCGCCATAACCGCCGCCCAGACGGAATGCGGCGTGGACGTCGCGGTAATCCAGCGCCGAACGGGTGACGACGTTGACCTGACCGGCAATGGTTTCGGCGGTCAGATCGGGCGTCACCGCCTTTTTCACGATGATCTGCGCGGCAATTGCCGAGGGGATCGAGTCAAAGCGCGCGTCGCGGCCTTCCGGGCTGATGATGTTGATGCCGTCGAACGCCAGCGTCGTCCAGTTGAGCGGCGCGCCGCGGATCGAGATGTAGCGCGCCTGGCCCTGGTCGCGCTGCACGGCCACGCCGGGCAGGCGGCCGGCCGCCTGGGCGATGTTCTGGTCGGGCAGGCGGCCCACCGAGTCGGCGGACAGCACGCTGACCAGCGAGTCCGAATTCTTCTGCACGCGCAGTGCCGCATCCTGCGATTCGCGGATCGGGCGGGTGCCCGAGACGACGACTTCGTCGCCAGCGGCGGTTTCGATGGTGGTGGTGTCGCCGGTCGGCGTCGTCTTGGGCAGCGAGGGGGTTTCCTGCGGCTTGGTCTGTGCCTGGGCGCCGGTGGCCGCCAGTGCGGTGAAGCAGGCGCCGCCGAGCAGCAAGGCACGAACAGCAACCACCGCGCGGGCGCGCGGGTTGAGCATCGACATCATCATTTCCCCCTAGGCCGCGCGACGATTCGCTGCGGTAGGTCGCGCCTAGGGGAGATTTGCTACATTGATTTTGCGCAATGGTGACTAAAGAATTGCCATTAAATGACGATATCGCGTCCTTATGATGACATTATTATTGCAGCGGAAGGCATCATTGCGGTCGCCCAACCCAAAATAGTTGCTTTCGTTCAATTTACGCGCTGGCGCTCGCGATATCGGCAACCAGTGCCTGATCCGCCCCGGCAGTGGGGGCAGCCACAGGTATCGGCGCGGGTGTTGCCGAAAAGCGCGGCGCCGGCGCCGGCTGAACCGCGCCGCCCACCGTCACAAAGGTTTCGCGCGCCACATTGTGCGGGTGGGCGGGCGCTTCCGCCAGCGAGAGAACGGGCGCGAAGCACACGTCGCTCGCTTCCATCAGCGCGCACCAGTCGGCGCGGCTGCGCGTGCGGAACACCGCCGCCAGCTTCTGCTTCAGTGCCGGCCAGGCGGCGCGGTCGAACTGCGCGTCGAACGCCGGGTCGTCGGCCAGCCCCGCCTTGGCGCGCAGCAACGCATAGAATTGCGGCTCGATCGACCCGATCGCCACATGGCCGCCATCGGCACATTCATAGCAATCATAAAAGGGCGCGCCGCCGTCGAGCAGATTGGTGCCGCGCGTGTCGCTCATCAGCCCCTGCGCGTGGAAGCCATAGCTCATCGCCGCGAGCAGCGCGCTGCCGTCGGTCATCGCGGTGTCGATCACCTGGCCCGGCGCGCCGTTCTTCACTGCCAGCAGCGCGGCGACCATGCCGAACGCCATCACCATGCCGCCGCCGCCGAAATCGCCGATATAATTGACCGGCGGCACCGGCGCCTCGCCCGGCCGGCCGATGCCGTGGAGCACGCCCGACAGCGCGATGTAATTGATGTCGTGCCCGGCCGCCTGGGCATAGGGGCCGGTCTGCCCCCAGCCGGTCATCCGGCCATAGACAAGGGTCGGATTGTCGGCGAGCAGCACGTCCGGCCCCAGCCCCAGCCGCTCCATCACGCCGGGGCGGAACCCCTCGATCAGCCCGTCCGCCTCGCGGCACAGCGCGCGGGCGGCGGCGACTCCCTCGGCGCTTTTCATGTCGAGCACCACCGAGCGCCGGTTGCGCAGCAGCGCTTCGCGCGGGTCCAGCCGGGCGCCGGGGCGGTCGATGCGGATCACCTGCGCGCCATGGTCGGCCAGCATCATCGCGGCAAAGGGGCCAGGGCCGATGCCGGCAAATTCGATGATCCTCACCCCCGCCAATGCGCCCGCCATGCTGCTCTCCCTCGTCGCTTGCGAACGACGCTAGCCAGATGGCGCGGCGCGCGCAAATCGGCGCTGGCGGCGCTGCCGATGGTCGTGCGGGCCGGTGTCGCGATACCGTAGATGCAGGTCTTTGCTACCGTAGTTCTACGATGTATATCCGCCAACGTTGTCATGAAGACGTGGGCTTTGGGGGAGGCATCCGACAGTGGCGCGGACGGTTTATGTTGTTGATGACGATGCGCTGGCCCGCGACTGGCTGGAGGAAACCATCACCCTGCTGCCCGATGTCCGGGTGGAGCAGATGACGTCGGGGCATGAACTGCTTGCCGGGCTCGACAGCCTGGAGAATGGCGTGGTGCTGATCGACCTGGCCATGCCCGGTCTGACCGGCATCGAAACGCTGGCCAAATATCGCGAGAATGTGGCCCGTTTCCCCACGATCCTGATGTCGGCCCAGCCCGATATCCGCGATGCGGTGGCGGCGATGCGGCTGGGCGCGCTGGATTTTCTGGAAAAGCCCTGCTCGCCGCGCGACCTGTTCGACAAGCTGCGAATGGGCTTTGACAAGATCGAGGAACAGCAGCGCGCGGACGAGGCGCAGGCCGACCTGGTCGAGCGCTTCGCGTCGCTCAGCGAGCGCGAGCGGCAGGTGCTGGAACAGCTGATCGACGGCCGGGTGAACCGCGAAATCGCCGCCGCGCTCGACCTCAGCGTGCGCACGGTGGAGGTGTATCGCGCCAAGCTGATGATGAAGCTGGGCGTGTCCAGCCTGGCCGAGGCAGTGACCAAGGCCATCTCTGCCGGCTTCGCCGCTGCCCCGGCGGGCGCCTAGCCGCCATTGTCCGGCAACAGAAAAATCGTCCGCGCATTCGTCGTTAACGCAACGATAAGCCTGTTTCCTTACGTAACAATACGACTCCGGTGGCAAATCGGGGTCATGGCAACGGTTCGCAGCTTCTCACACCCCTTGATGCGGTCGCTGTCATATTTTGGATCGGCCTTGGGTCTGTTCGCGTTTTCCAGCGGCGCGAACGCCGAGACCCGGCCGGCACCCACCGCCGATGCGGCCGTTGAAATATTACGGGCCGCATCGGCGGCGCAGGCGCAACCGCTTGATTTCGGGCGGGTGCTGCCATCGCCATCGGGCGGGGACTTTGCGGTCCACCCCGATGGCCGGATCGATTGCACCGGCGGCCTGGTGTGCGACCAACGCGCCCGGCCGGCCGAATTTCGTGTGACCGGCTCGGGCGAGCAGGTGGCGGTCGGCGTCTCCGACGCCGCCGCGCTGGTGGGGCCGGAAGGCGTGACGATTCGCCTGGTGCCGATGCTGTCGACGCGCACCTTGCAGCTGAGCGGCGGCGATGCGCTGTTAACAGTGGGCGGAACGATTGCGATCGGCCCTGCACAGCCCCCGGGCCGCTATGCCGGGCAATATGAAATAGATATTCAATATCAATGATTTGAACGAACATCGCCACCCGTGCCGCGCACCAAATTGTGGTGAGCACTCCCTTAACCAATCCCAATAACCGACTGTGGAGGGCTTGGCGGCATGTTGTGCCTCGCCGGTCGCTGGGACCGGTTGAAGTGTTCAAGGAGTGCATATGAAGAGCTTTGTTGCAAAGGCCCTCGGCGTAGCCGGGGTCGTCGCTGGTGGTGCGCTGTTCGCGGTGCCGGCGCAGGCGCAGTCCGCCACGGGCGACGCGACCGTTCGTATCCTGCAGGCGATCACCGTCACCAAGGCGGCCGATCTGAACTTCGGCAAGGTGCTCCCCTCGGGTGCGGCCAGCACCGTGGCGATTGCGGCCGATGGCAGCCGCACTTGCGGCGCGGGCCTTTCGTGCTTCGGCACCACCACGGCCGGTGCGTTCAATGTCACGGGTTCGGCCGGTGAAACCGTGTCGGTGGCGATCGACAATCCCACGATCACGCTGTCGAACGGCGCGCAGTCGATGACGGTCGCGCTGACCGCTTCGACCAACTCGCTGCAGCTGGTGGGCGGCAATGGCAGCTTCCGCGTTGCCGGCACGCTGAACGTCGGCGCGAACCAGGCCGCTGGCACCTATAACGGCCAGTATTCGGTCTCGGTCAGCTATCAGTAAGCAACACCCCCGTCACGCCGCCGGTTCCCCCGCCTTGATCTCCCCGGCGGCGGCTTGAGGGTTAAGCCGGGCTTCACCTATCCGTGTAATGCTTGCCGGATGGTGAAGCCCGGTCTTTACAGCGCACTGGTCGCCGGTGCCGCCTTGCTGGCGGTGCCGGCGCACGCGCAAAATCCACGCCGCGCGCCCCGCGTGGAGGCGGCAACCCCGCTCAGCTTCGGCAAGATCGCCGCCGGCACGCTGGCCGGCACCGTCACCGTCAGCCCCGATGGCGCGCAGAGCTGCACCGGCGTGCGCTGCCTGGGCGGCGCGCGTGCGGCCCAATTCACCATCACCGGCGCCAAGGATTATCTGGTCGCCATCACCCTGTCGCCGGCAACGCTCAGCAACGGGCAGGGGGCGACCATGCCGGCCAGCTTTGTCGCGTCGAGCGCGACGATGGTGCTGCGCCCGGGCAACAACAAGAACCCGTTCACCGTGGGCGGCACGCTGCGCATCGCCGCGCGCCAGCCGGAGGGGAGCTATGCCGGCACCTATATGGTGACGGTGGATTATCTCTAAGCGCCGCCCCGGTGCGCTGATATTGGCTGTTATCCCGTCATCCCGGGCTTGACCCGGGATCCCGCTTTTCCACGGCCGCTGCAAAGGCAGCTGGACCCCGGATCAAGTCCGGGGTGACGGGTCTCTCTGCTTCCGCGCATGCCCACCACACCAAAATCACGGTTAGCGGGATGCTAACCATATTGCGGCATCACTCCCCGTCAGCCGGCCCGCTGGAAACGTCGTCGGCGATCGAGATTTGATCTCTTGGGGTGTGGGATGACGCGATTGACATTGATGATGCCCGGCGTTGCCGCCGGGGTGATGCTGGCGTGCATCGCGGCGCCGGCAGCGGCGCAGAGCGCGCGCGGCGATACCACCGTGCGCGTGCTGCAGCCGGTGACGGTGGTGAAATCGGCCGATCTGAACTTTGGCCGGGTGCTGCCCGCCGCCACCGCTGCAACCGTGGCAGTGGCGGAGGATGGCACGCGCACCTGCGGCGCCAATCTGCGCTGCTTCGGCAGCACGACGGCCGGCGCTTTTACGGTGACGGGCAGCGCCGGTGAAACGGTGAGCATCACTCTTGCCAGCCCGACGGTGACGCTGCGCAACACCGGCGGCGCGCAGACGATGACGGCGACCATCGCCATCTCGATCCGCTCGCTGGTGCTGACCAATGGCACCGGCACCTTTCGCGTCGGCGGCACGCTGAACGTGGGCGCCAATCAGGCGGCCGGCACCTATACCGGCCAATACACCGTATCGGTGAATTACCAGTAGAATTGAAAACCAAAATGGTTCGCACGCTGGACCCGCGCGAACCCGCAACACAGCAGCCGGCACGCTGGAACCGACGCCGGCCACAGCAAGGGGTAAGGCAGATGTTGGGCAGGATGATGATGGCAGCGCTGGTGGCGCTGGGGGCTTTCGGTGCGGCGCCCGCCCGGGCGCAGGGCGACCTGCTGGTCGCGCCGACGCGGCTGGTGGTGAACGGCACCGGCGGCGGCGAAGTGGTGGTCAGCAACACCGGAGACCGCACCACCACCTATCGCATTTCGCTGGTGCTGCGGCGGATGGACGCCAATGGCCAGATCCGCGCGGTGGACGAGGCCGAGGCCAAGCCCAGTGAGGCGATTGCGCTGGAAATCATGAACTATGCGCCGCGCAAGATCACGCTCGCGCCGCAACAGGCGCAGACGGTGCGCATCGGCGTGCGCGTGCCGCCGACGCTGGCGCCGGGCGAATATCGCGCGCACCTGCTGTTTCGCGCGGTGCCCGATGCGGCAGCGGCGGATGCCGCCCCCACGCCCGCGGCCGATGGCATGTCGATCGCGCTGACGCCCATCTATGGCGTTGCCATTCCCGTGATCGTGCGGGTGGGCGAGGTGCCGGGCGAGGCGCGGCTGGTCGGCGCACAGGTGGCGACCGCCGGCGCGCCGGGCATTCAGGTCGATCTGGCGCGCAGCGGCAACCGCTCCGTCTATGGCACCATCGACGTGATGGCGCCGGGCAGCAAGGCGCCGATCGCGACCGTGAAGGGCATTGCCGCCTATCCCGAAATCACCCAGCGCAGCGTGCTGGTGCCGGTTGATCCGGCCAAGCTGGCGGCGGTGCGCGGGCCGCTGACGGTGCGCTTCACCGAAACCGATCCCGCCGGCAAGGGCGGCGTGAGCGAAGTGCCGGTGCGCGCGACCGCCGCGCGCTGACCGGGGCCGAGCGGGGCAGGGGACGAACACGGTGTCGGCGCCCTGGCGCCGTGGCGCGCGCCGCCCGGGCGCCTGGCACTGGCCGGGCGTGCGGGCGGCGCTCGCGCTGCTGTGGCTGATGGCGGGGCTGGCGCTGGCCGGCCCCGTTGCCGCACAGCTGCGCACCGACCCCGATGACCAGCTGCTGTTCGATGCGCGGGTCGGCAATCTGCAGGTGGGCAATGGCGTGCGCGCCTATAACACGCGCGCCGGGCTGTGCCTGGATTTCAACGACGTGGTCGATGCGCTGCAGATCGCGATCACGCTGGACCCCGGCGGGCGCAGCGCGCGCGGCTGGGCATTTGAGGAAAGCCGCCGGATCGAGATTGACCGCGACAAGGGCGAGGCGCGCTTCGGCAACGAATATGCCAAGATCGGCGCGGAGACGATCTGGGAAAGCCGCACCGGCTGGTGCGTGCTGGCGGACGATCTGGGCAAATGGCTGGGGCTGGGCTTCGACCCCGACGTCACCAACGCCATCCTGACCATCCGCGCGACCGGCACATTGCCGCTGGAAGCGGCCGCGCGGCGCGCGATCAACGCCGAAAAGCTGCGCACCCGCCCGGGCGACGACAAGCCCGAGCTGCCGCGCGTGGCGCTGCCCTATCGCGCGTGGCGCATGCCCGTCATCGACGTGAACGCGGCGCTCGCGGTCGATCGCTCAGGCACCGGTCCCATCACCAGCGTGCAGCGGTGGGAGGCTTTTGCCGCCGGCGAACTCGCGTTCCTGTCGGCCGAGGCGCGGCTGTCCTCCACCCCGGGCGGCGCGCCCCAGGCCTTTCGCCTGCGGCTCTATCGCAGCGACATCGACGCTGGCCTGCTGGGGCCGCTAAAGGCCACCGAATTCGCGCTGGGCGATGTGATGAGCCCGTCGACCCCGCTCACCGTGCAGGCGACGCCGGGGCGGGGCGCGTCGATCACCAACCGCCCGCTTGGCAGCGCAACCCGTTATGATCTGATCGATTTTTCCGGGCCGCTGCCGCGCGGCTGGGACGTGGAGCTGTATCGCAACGGCGAATTGCTGCGCAGCACGACGGGCGGCGCGATTGGCCGTTATGAATTCCGCGATGTCGAGCTGCGCTTCGGCGTCAACAGTTTCGAGCTGGTGCAATATGGCCCGCAGGGGCAGGTGCGGCGCGAGCGGCGCAGCTATAATATCGGCCAGCAAGCCCCGCGGCCCGGCGAGACCTGGTGGTATGCCGGCATTGTCGAGGACCGGCGCGACCTGATCGAATTTTCGCCCCCCATCCAGGCCGGGCTCAGGCGGCTGGGCTGGCGCGCCGATGTGGGCGTGGAGCACGGCCTGGGCAGCGGCGCGTCGCTGGCGCTGGCCGGCCACCGGGTGACGACGCCCACCGGCGCCGCCGACTTCTTTGGCGAGGCGAGCGTGCGCGCCAGCCTGATGAGCTTTCTGGCCGAGGTGAATGTCGCCCAGGCGGCGCAGGGCGGCACCGCTTTGCGCCTCAACGCCTTTGGCCGGGTGTGGAACACGACGGTGTCGGTCGAGGCGATCCGCAACCGCGGGCTGACCAGCGAACGGCTCGACGCGAGCCAGCGCGAGGTGACCGCGATCACGCTCGACCGGCCGTTCCGGCTGGCCGGGCTGTTCCTGCCGGTGCGCTTCGATTTGCGCTCCACCGTCTCGCGCGCGGATGAAACGCTGCAATTCCAGTCGCGCATGTCGGTGGCGACGCGGCGCGTGTCGGCCAGCGTGCTGTTCGGCTGGCAGCAGGTCAGCCCGCGCGGCGGCAGGCCGGTGTCGGAGGCGATTGCCGGGCTGCTGTTCAACACGCGGCTGAAGGGCATCAGGCTGCGCGGCGAGGCGGGCTGGACGGTGGCGCCGTCGTTCCGGCTGAACAACGCGATCGGCACCGCCAATTTCTCGCTCTCGCAAAAGGATGAGGTGCAGGCGAGTCTCGGCTATGCCGGGCGCGGCGTGGGGCCTTATGCCGCGCTGGGCTATACGCGCGATCTGGGCGCGGTGTCGCTGACCGCGAGCGCGCAGGGCGACAGCAAGGGCGGCTTTTCGCTGGGGCTGGGGCTGCAGTTCAGCATCGGGCGCGACGGGCAGGGGCGCTATGGCAAGTTCCGCTCGGTGGCGCAGGCCAGCTCCGGCAGCATCCGCGTGACGGCGTTTCAGGACCTGGACGGTGACGGCCGCCGCGATGCCGACGAGCCGGTGGTGCCGGTGCCCGGGCTGCTGGTGAACGGCGTGCCCCAGCCGATGCACCGGACCAAGGGACAGGCCGACGCCGCGCAGCTGCTCGACGGCTTCGATCCCGCCCGGCCGGTGGCGATCGCGCTCGACGAAGGCGCGATTGCCGACCCGTTCGAGGTGCCGACCAGCAAGGGGGTGGCGGCGATTCCGCGCGCCGGGCTGGTAACGGCGGTGGAGCTGGGCATCACCGGCACCTCCACCGTCGATGGCACGCTGATGGTCGGCGGGCGCCCGGCACCGGGCGAAGCGATCGAGCTGGTCGATGCGGCCGGCACCGTCGCCTACAAGCTGCGCACCGAATTTGACGGCTTCTTCACCTTCGAACGGGTGCGCTATGGCCGCTACACCCTGCGGCTGGCGCGCGGCGGCACCCCGCTGGCGACGACGCGGATCGAGGTGGGGCCGGACCGGCCCGCCATCCGGCTGGGCAATGTGCTGATCACGGATGCTGCGCGGCTGGCGGCGAAATAGGCGCTCAGGCGCGGGCCATCAGCAGGGGGTCGAGCGCGGCCTGGGTGCTGGCGATGGCGGCGGCCACGCCGGCCGCTTCGACGCGGCGCAACTCCTTTTCGCAGCGCGCCGCCGTCTCCCCCAGATCGATTTCGCCGAAGAAGCCCGCGGTTCCTGCCAGCTTGTGGAGCGCATCGGCAAGGATGACGGCGTCCTCCACGCCCGGTGCCTCCCCGGCGGCGGCAAGCGCCGCGCGCACGGCCATTTTGCGCTGCTCGAACCGCTCGCGCAGCCGTTCGGGCGGGGCAGCGGACGCGGTGGGGCGGGGCGGCGCGTTGATCGCGTGCCGCTCGATCGCGCGCGCCAGCGCATCGAGCGAGACGGGTTTCGCCAGATGGCCCTGCATGCCGGCGGCGGTGCAGGCGGCAATGTCTTCGGGATAGGCATTGGCGGTCAGCGCGATGATCGGCAGTGCGTCTGCCGCCAGCCCGCCCTCGCGCAGCGCCCGCGCCGCCGCCACGCCATCCAGCACCGGCATCCGCATGTCCATCAGCGCCAGTGCATAGGGGTGGCCGTCTGCCGCCGCACGCCGGGCGAGGGCCACCGCTTCCTCGCCATTGCCGGCGATGGTGGCGTTGATGCCCAGCGCGCCGGCCATTGCCCGCATCAGTTCCTGGCTGATCGGGTCATCCTCCGCGATCAAAATATCGAGCCCGGCAATCGCGGCCTGGGCCGTGTCTGCGGCGGGTGCGGCCGGCTCTGCCTCGTCGCCCGCCGGCACCAGCGGCAGGGTGAGCATGAAGGTGGAGCCGGCACCCGGCACGCTCTGCGCGTCGATCGATCCGCGCATCAGCGCGGCAAGCTCGGCCGAAATCGCCAGCCCCAGCCCGGCCCCGTCATGGCGCTGGTCGCGCGCCGGATGGCTCTGCGCGAAGGGGTCGAAAATCGCCTTCAGCGCGGCCGGTGAAATGCCGATGCCAGTGTCGCGCACCGCAATCCGCAGCACCGGCGCACCATCGGCCATGTCCTGCCGCGCCGACAGGGCAACGCTGCCCTTTTCGGTGAACTTGGCGGCATTGCCGAGCAGGTTGACGACGATCTGGCGCAGCCTCAGCGCGTCGCCCATCACCCGGCGCGGCAGTGCCGGATCAATGGCAAGCTCCAGCGACAGCCCCTTGGCCGCCGCGATCGGATCGAAAAGGCGCAGACAGGTGGTCAGCATCTCGCCCAGATCGAAACTCTCGCAGGCGATGTTCAGCCGCCCCGCCTCGATCCGCGACAGATCGAGAATGTCGCCCAGCAGCCGCATCATCGACGTGCCCGATTGGGCGATCAGATCGACATAGCGGCGCTGCACCTCGTTAAGCGGGGTGTTGTGCAGCAATTCGGTAAAGCCGACCACGCCGTTCATCGGTGTGCGGATCTCGTGGCTCATATTGGCGAGAAAGATGGATTTGGCGGCGGTGGCGCGTTCGGCCCGCTCCTTGGCGCTGTTCAGTTCGTCTTCAAGCGCCTTGCGCTCGGTAATGTCGAGATTGATGCCGGTATAGCCGATCACCTTGCCCTGCTCGTCGCGCAGCGGGCTGGACAGCGTTTCCACCCACACCACCTTGCCGTCCGCCCGTAGCCAGCGATGGGTGACCCTGACGCCGCTGCCCCGGTTGATCGCCTCTTGGGTAAGCTGCAGAATATTGTCTCGGTCGTCGGGGTGAAGCAGGCGCAGCCATCCATCGCCCAACGCCTCGAGCGCGGTCATCCCGGTCAGTTCGGTCCATGCCGGGTTGACATAGGTGCACAGGCCCGTGTCATCGATGCGGAAAATCCCCACCGGCGACATTGCCGCCAGCACCTCGAAACGCTGTTCGCTGGCGGCCAGTTCGGATCGCGCCGACATCTGCCCGGTCAGGTCGATGATCACCCCGAAAAAGCCGGTCAGCGTCTTGAAGCTGTCAAACTCGGCCGTGGTTGTTACCTGCACCCAGACATCGGCCCCGTCGGCGCCGCGAAAGCGCATCATCCGCGTGCGTTGCGGCTGAGTGGGTGAAAAGCCCTGCCATAGCGGCGCCTTGTCGAGCCCGTCTTCGCTGGCGAGCGTCGCCACCCATTGCATGCCGCGCACCTGATCCATCGTCATCCCGATGCGCTCCAGCGCGACCTGGTTGACATAGACGACGCGGCCCTGCGCATCCGCCTGGAAGATGCCGACCGGCGCCAGTTCGCTCATCCGGCGGTAGCGGCGCTCGGTATTGAACAGTTTTTCACGCATGGCGCTGTTTTCGGTCACGTCGCGGATGCGGCCGCTGGTGCCCGCCGGCACGCCATTCTCTATCCGGCGGGTGGCGGTCACCTCGGCATGGCGCCAGGTGCCGCTCTTGTGGCGATAACGCTGAACGATCGACGGCTTCTGCAGCTCACCGCTCAACAGGCGGGGGAACAGCCGCTTTGCCTCGGCGAAATCTTCCGGGTGCAGCAGCCGGGTAGAGGGGGTGCCGATCGTCTCCGCGACCGAATAGCCGGAAAACGCCTCCCACGCGTCGCTCAGATAGTCCCAGCGCCCTTCTGCATCGACGCTGAACACCACCTCGCCGACATGAGCGAGCACGGTATCGGCGCGTTCATTGGCTTCCTTCAGCGCTCCCCGCAGCCGCGCCCGGTCGCGCAGTGCCATGACCAGCGCCGCCGCCAGACCGGCCGCCACCGCAAACAGCATTGCCCCCGCGACCAGCCCCATCAGCGCCCGTCCTCTGCCCCCTACCCATCACGGTGTAGCGTGCCGGTGCACGCTTTGCCAGAATCCGGCTAAGACACGGTTCACGCCCGGTGAAAGCAGGTGAATGGCATGGCGGAGGGCAAGGCCGACAGCGTGCGCGCGCTGCGCGATCAGATCGCGGCCTGCGTCCATTGCGCGGCCATGCTGCCGCACGATCCGCGCCCGGTGGTGCAGTTCGGCGAGGGCGCGCGGCTGTTGATCATCGGCCAGGCGCCGGGGTCGCGCGTTCATGCCAGCGGCGTGCCGTGGGATGATGACAGCGGCGACCGGCTGCGCGACTGGACGGGCATTGGCCGCGCCGACTTCTATGATGCCGACCGGGTCGCGCTGGTGCCGATGGGGTTCTGCTATCCGGGCAAGGGCGCCAATGCCGATCTGCCGCCGCGCCCCGAATGCGCGCCCTTGTGGCATGCCCGCGTGCTGGCGCTGCTGCCGCCGGACCGGCTGACCTTGCTGGTGGGCATCCATGCGCAGGACCATTATCTGGCTGACCGGCGCACGTTGACCGAGCGCGTGCGCGACTGGGCGACGGCCGGCCCGCGCGTGTTTCCGCTGCCCCACCCCAGCTGGCGCAGCACCGGCTGGATGAAGCGCAATCCCTGGTTCGAGGCGGACGTGCTGCCGGCGCTGCGCGCGGCGGTGACGGCGGCGCTGGGCAAGGCGGAAATGGCTCCCTGAGTAGGATTCGAACCTACGGCCGCTCGATTAACAGTCGAGTGCTCTACCGCTGAGCTATCAGGGAATGCCTGCGGGAGAGCGCGTCTATAGCGCCCGCCGCCCGCGATGCAAGAGGCTTTGGGCGCCGGGTTCAGAGTCCGCTTGGAAATGCGATTTCATCGCATTTCGGCGGTGCCGGCCCGCTCCCCCGCCCGGCCACCCAGCGGCAGTATCTTATGGGTGGCCGGGCGGGGGAGCGGGCCGGCACCGTGCAAAAACTGGCTCTCGCGCCAATTTCCGAACACCCCTCAGACCGCGAACTGCTCCATGGTGATGCGGTCGTCGAGCGCATGCGCGGGGTCGAACAGCAGCGACAGCTCGCGGCTGCGGTCGATCGCTACGTCCACCACGGCCACGTCGCGCACTTCATGCTGGTCGGCGACCGCGCTCACCGGCCGCTTGTCCGGCTCCAGAATGCGCAGGGAAATCCGTGCCTTGTCGGGCAGGATGGCGCCGCGCCAGCGCCGCGGGCGGAACGGGCTGATCGGGGTCAGCGCAATCAGCGCCGAGCCGAGCGGCAGGATGGGGCCGTTCGCCGACCGGTTATAGGCGGTGGAGCCGGCCGGCGTCGCCGCCAAGATGCCGTCGCACACCAGCTCGGGGATCACCACGCGCTCGTTCAGCGTCACTTCGATCTTGGCGGTCTCGCGCGTTTCGCGCAGCAGCGAAACCTCGTTGATCGCGGGCAGCAGGTGGCGCGCGCCGGTCATCGTCTCGGCGCTCATGCTGAGCGGCGACACTTTGAACGTCTTGGCCTCGGCCAGCCGCGCGTCGAGGCCGTCCACGCGCCATTCGTTCATCAAAAAGCCCACCGTGCCCAGGTTCATGCCGAACACCGGCAGCGGATCGCCCGGCCGGTCGAGCAGGCGGTGCAGCGTCTGCAGCATGAAGCCGTCTCCGCCCAGCGCCACCAGCACATCGGCCTCGTCCTCGCTCACCCATTCGGCGGTGTCGCGCAGCGTGCGTGCCGCCGCCTGCGCCTGGGGCGTGGGCGATGCCGTCAGCGCGCGGCGGGGATAGGGGCTCATCCGCCGGTCACGCTCATGTGCCGCGCCACCGCCGGCGCCGCGCCCGCGCTGATGCGGAAGTCGTGCGCAGCGGGTTTTGCCGCCAGCGCCGCATCGATTGCGGCATCCAGCCCCGCGACGCCGCCATCGCGCAGCGCCGCCTTCAGGTCGACCCGGTCTTCCTGCCCCAGGCACATATAGAGCAGCCCTTCCGTGGTCAGCCGCACCCGGTTGCACGCGTCGCAGAAATTATGGGTGAGCGGGGAGATGAGGCCGAGCTTCGTGCCCCAGGGCGCCACCCGCCAGTATCGCGCCGGCCCGCCGCTGCTGTGGTCGCTGGGGGTGAGCGTGAAGCGCGAAGACAGGTCCGCAAACACCCGCGTCAGCGGCAGGAAGCGGTCGGCGCGGTCCTCGTCGATGCTGCCCAGCGGCATGGTTTCGATCAGCGACAGATCGAAACCGTTTTCGCCGCACCAGGCGAGCATCGGCGCGATCTCGCCCTCGTTCAGCCCGTGCAGCGCGACCATGTTGATCTTCACTGCCAGCCCGGCGTCGCGCGCGGCGAAAATGCCCGCCAGCACGCGCGCCACATCGCCGGTGCGGGTGATGAAGCGAAACCGCTCGGGGTCGCGGCTGTCCAGGCTCACATTGATGCGGCGGATGCCGGCGCGATACAGCGCGTCCGCGTGCTCGGCCAGGCGCGTGCCGTTGGTGGTCATGGTCAGCTCGTCCAGCCCGGCGCCGACATGCCGGCCCAGCCGCCGGGTCAGCTCGGCCACATCGCGGCGCACCAGCGGCTCGCCCCCGGTCAGCCGGATCTTGCGCACCCCGCGCGCGATGAAGCGCTCGGCGATGATCGCGATTTCCTCCAAGCTCAGCAGCTGGGCGCGCGGCAGGAAGGTCATTTCCTCCGCCATGCAATAGCGGCAGCGCAGGTCGCACCGGTCCGTCACCGACACGCGCAGATAGCGGATCGCGCGGCCATGACCGTCAACCAGCGCCGGGGCGGGGATGGGGGCAGGGGGCGCGCCGTGCATGCGCCAAGAGCTAGGGCTTCGTGGCTCTGGCGGCAAGGGTGCGGGCGATGGTGCGGGGCGGTGTTGCCGCAACCGGAACAGGTCGTCACGTCGGCGGCGGCGTTCGTGTCGACTGTAGCGGCGGCGCGGGGGCCGGGTGGCGGGCTTGTCAAACGCCCGTCGAGTTCGCGCGGCGCGAGCGGGTGAAGGGCGGCGCCGACGCGATCAGGCTGCGGCCCGCCACAGAGTAGCCGTCACCCCGGCCCCCGCGCCGGGGTCCCGCTTCTTCTTCCGCAAAGGCAGCGGGACCCCGGATCAAGTCCGGGGTGACGCGAGGATGGTGGTGCCCGGCCGCATGCCGCTCCGGCTGCTTCATGGATTGGCTTCGCGCGCAGCGCCCGCTACGCTGGCGTGATGATGACGGCGGCCAGCGAGGAGGGGAGCACCGTGCCCGATGGCGCGCTGACGCCGCTGTTCGTGCTGTCGTTTCGCCAGCGTGACGAACTGGCCGCGCTTGCCGCGCGCGGGGGGTGGCAGGTGATTGCCGCGCGCCGAGCCGATGGCGTGGCCGAACGCTTTGCCGCAAGCGGCGCCAGCGTTGCGGTGGTCGATGCGCGCGGCGCGCTGGGCGACGGGCTGGCGGCGGTGGCAGCGCTGGGCGGGCCGGCGGCGGCGCGCGGGGCGGCGCTGCTGGTGCTGGTGTCACGCGGGGATACCGGCTCGGTCGCGGCGTTTCATGACGCGGGCGCCACCCATTTCCTGTCCAGCCCGCATAGCGAGGTGGAATTTGTCCAGGCGCTGCGCTTTGCCGCGCGCCATGCGGAGCGGCTGGCCGCCCCCATGCGGGAGAGCGAGCCGGCGCAGCCGCTGGGCTGGCGGCTGGAGGGGCGGCGGCTGGTGCTGACCCCGGCGCTTGCCGCGCTGCTCGACCTGCCGGAGGTGGTGCCACCGCGCCGGCTGCTCGCGCTGATGTCGCGCGCCGACCGGTCGGTGGCGCTGGCCACCGCGCGGCGGCTGTTGCTGCACCGGCTGCCGACCGCCTTTGCGCATGACACCATCGGCATGGGCCGGGTGGTGCAGCATTTGCAGCTTTGCCCGGCAAGCGGCACGCCGGAGGCGCTGATCGAGCGGCTGGCCGGCGTGCCCGATGCCGGCGCGGTGATGCGCGATGCGATGTCTGGCGTGCGCGACGCCGCCACCGCGCGGCGCTGGCTGGCGCGCCAGCTGGCGGAAGGGCGCGGGCAGCAGGCGGCGCTGATCGCGCTCAACCGCTTCGACATCGTCAACACCGCTTATGGCCGGGTGACGGGGGATACGTTGCTGCGCGCGGTGCAGCGCCGGATCGAGGAAGTCGCGGCAGAGGCCTTTGGCCGGGGGGCCGTGGTCGCGCGGATGGGCGGTTCCGACTTTCTGCTCGCCGCCGATGCCAGCACCGCGCGGATGGAGGCCGCCGCCGGGCGCGTGGCAGAGGCGCTGTCACGCCCCTTCATTGCCGGGGGTGCGGTGGTGGTGCTGGGCTGCCGCATCGGCATTGCCTCGGCAGAGCCCGATGACGATGCCGCCGCCCTGCTGCGCCGCGCGGGCGAGGCGCTGGAAATCGCGCGGACCAGCGACACGCTGACGCTCTACGTCGCGCGCGCGGGCCAGCCCGGCGCGATCGACACGCTGGCGGTCGACCTGCGCCAGGCCATCGATCAGGGCGAGATCGACATCGTGTTCCAGCCACAGGTGGCGGTGGCAACGGGCGCGATCACCGGGGCGGAGGCGCTGGCGCGCTGGGAGCATCCGGTGCTGGGGCCGCTGGGCGCGGAAACCTTGTTCGCCGCCGCCGCCCGGGCCGATCTGGTGATCGGCCTGTCGGACCATATCCAGCGGATCGCGCTGGCGCAGGCGGCGGCCTGGCCGGCGGCGCTGGCGGGGCTGCGCCTGGCCATCAACCTGACGCCTGCCGACATTGCCCGGCCGGGCTTTGCCGACATCTTTCTGGACCGGGTGGACAGCAGCGGCTTTGCGCGCGCGCGGCTGACCGTGGAAGTGACCGAGAACGGCCTGATCGAGGATCTGGGCGCGGCATCGGGCCTGCTCGCCACGCTGCGTCAGGCCGGGTGCCGGGTGGCGATCGACGATTTCGGCACCGGCTATTCCAGCCTGGCCTATCTGAAGGCGCTGCCGCTCGACTATCTCAAGATCGACAAGAAACTGGCGCAAGACATCACCGGCAGCGCGCGCGACCGCATCGTGGTGCGCGGCGTGATCGATATGGCGCGCTCTTTGGGGCTGTCTGTCATCGCCGAAGGGGTGGAGACGCCCGAGCAGCTCGACCTGCTGGCGCGCGAAGGATGCCAATATTATCAAGGGTTTCTGTGCGCGGGGCCAGTTGACGTGTTGGAACTGGAGCGGCTGGCGACGACCACGCGCCAATCCGTGCGCGCGGGGTGATTTCCAGCTAAATCAACGGGTTGCGTGGAAGTGGAATGCTGGACAACGCGCCCTTAGTATCCACGAGACGCTCTACTTAACCCCTCACCCCGCCGCTTTGGCCAACCCCCGTGCCAGCTGCAGCGTGCCCTGCAGCCGTGCCTTGCCGTCGGTCCAGGCGCGGGCCAGCACCAGCTTGCTGTCGGGCCGCAGCTTGGCGATGCCGCCCAGCCGTTCGACATAGGCAAGGAGCGCCGGAACATTGGGTGGCCGGTCGTCGTGAAACGCGACCAGCGCGCCGCGCGGGCCGACATCGATCTTGGCCACCCCGGCGCGCTTGGCGTGGAGCTTGATCTCGATCAGCCGGATCAGATTCTCGGTCGCCTCGGGCAGGGTGCCGAACCGGTCGATCAGCTCGGCGGCGAACGCCTCGATCGACTGCGGCGCGTCCAGCTCGTTCAGCCGGCGGTACAGCCCCATCCGCAGGTCGAGATCGGGGACATAGTCCTCCGGGATCAGGATCGGCGCGTCGATGGTGATCTGGGGGCTGAAGTCGCGGCGCTCCTTCAGCATGCCGCCGGCCTTTGCCTCCAGGATCGCCTCCTCCAGCATCGACTGGTAGAGTTCGTAGCCCACTTCCCGGATATGGCCGGACTGCTCGTCGCCCAGCAGATTGCCGGCGCCGCGAATGTCCAGATCATGGCTGGCCAGCTGGAAGCCGGCGCCCAGCGATTCGAGGTCCGACAGCACCTTCAGCCGCTTCTCCGCCGTCTCGGTCACGATGCGGTCGGCAGGCGTGGTGAGATAGGCATAGGCCCGGGTCTTGGCGCGCCCCACCCGGCCGCGCAGCTGGTAAAGCTGGGCGAGGCCAAAGCGGTCGGCGCGGTGGATGATCATCGTGTTGGCGCTGGGGATGTCGAGCCCGCTTTCGACGATGGTGGTCGACACCAGCACCTCGAACTTGCGGTCGTAAAAGGCGGACATGCGCTCCTCCACCTCGCTCGGGCTCATCTGGCCATGGGCGACGACGTAGCGGATCTCCGGCACCTGCTCGCGCAGGAATTCCTCGATGTCGGGCAGGTCGGCAATGCGCGGGGTGACGAAGAAGCTCTGCCCGCCGCGATAATGTTCGCGCAGCAGCGCCTCGCGGATCACCACCGGGTCCCACGGCATCACATAGGTGCGCACCGCGAGGCGATCGACCGGCGGGGTCTGGATGACCGACAGCTCGCGCAGGCCCGACATCGCCATCTGCAAGGTGCGCGGAATGGGCGTGGCGGTGAGGGTGAGGACATGGACATCGGCCTTCAGCGCCTTCAACCGCTCCTTGTGCGCGACGCCGAAGCGCTGCTCCTCGTCGACGATCACCAGCCCCAGCCGCTTGAAATCGACCTGCTTGGCCAGAATGGCATGGGTGCCGACGACAATGTCGAGCGTGCCATCGGCCAGCGCCTCGCGCGTCGCCTTGGCTTCGGCCGGGGTGACCAGACGGGAAAGGCGGCCGACGCGCAGCGGAAACCCCTCGAACCGGCTGGCGAAATGGTTGAAATGCTGGCGGGCGAGCAGGGTGGTGGGGCACACCACCGCCACCTGCAGCCCGGCCATCGCCGCGACGAAGGCAGCGCGCAGCGCAATCTCGGTCTTGCCGAAGCCGACATCGCCCACCACCAGCCGGTCCATCGGCTTGCCGGCGGCAAGGTCGTCCAGCACATCGGCGATGGCACGGTCCTGATCGTCGGTTTCCTGATAGGGGAAGCGGTCGACGAAGGCGGCAAAACCGCTCTCGTCGGGCAGCGCCACCTCGCCCGAGCGCAGCGCGCGTTCGGCGGCGACCGCGATCAGCTCACCGGCAATCTCGCGGATGCGCTCCTTCATCCGGCTCTTGCGACGCTGCCAGGCTTCCCCGCCCAGCCGGTCGAGCGTGCCCGTCTCGTCGCTGCCATAGCGGCTGAGCACGTCGATATTCTCGACCGGCACATAGAGCTTGTCGCCGCCGGCATATTCCAGCGCCACGCAGTCATGCGGGCTGGTGCCGACGGGGATCGAGACCAGCCCGGTATAGCGGCCGATGCCATGGTCATTATGGACGACCAGATCGCCCGGCGAGAGCGTCGCCAGTTCGGCCAGGAAGGCATCGGCCGATTTGCGCCGCTTGGCCCGCCGCACCAGCCGGTCGCCCAGCATGTCCTGCTCGGTCAGCAGTGCGATGTCGGGCGCGGTAAAGCCATGGTCGAGCGGCAGCACGACGAGTGCGACATTGCCGCCGGCGGCCAGGCCCAGGGCCTCCTGCCAGCTGTCCGCCTTCATCAACCGCTTCACGCCATGATCGGCGAGCAGGCCGGCCAACCGCTCGCGCGCGCCGGTCGAATAGCTGGCGAGCACCAGCTTGCGCTCACGCGTCACCCGCGCGGCATGGGCGGCGACCGCTTCATAGACATTGGCGCCGGTCGCGCGTTCGGGCGCGAAATCGCGCGGGCCGTCGATGCCGAAGCCGATCACCTGCGCGCTGTCCGGCTCGTGGAAGGGCGTTGCCAGATGCGCGGTCGCCGCCGTCAGCGAGCCCGTCCATTCGTCGGCGGAAAGATAGAGCAGCTCGGGCGGCAGCGGGCGATAGCTGCCGGGATCGGCCGACTGGGCCTTCACCCGGTTGGCGTGATAATCGGCGACTGCCTCGAACCGCGCTTCGGCCGCCCCGGCAACGCCGCTGGCCCGCACGATGACGGCATCGTCGGCCAGATGATCGAACAACGTCGCCAGCCGTTCCTCGAACAGCGGCAGCCAATGCTCCATGCCGGCCAGCCGCCGCCCCTCCGAAATCGCCTGATACAGCGGATCGCCGGTGGCGCTGGCGCCGAAGCGTTCGCGGTAGCGGCTGCGGAACCGCTTCACGCTGTCCTCGTCGAGCAGCGCCTCCGATGCCGGCAACAGGGTGAAACCGTCGATCCGGCCGGTGGTGCGCTGATCGGCGGGGTCGAAGGTGCGTACGCTTTCAATCTCGTCGCCGAAGAAATCGAGCCGCAGCGCCTGTTCAGCACCGCTGGGGAACAGATCAACGAGCCCGCCGCGCACCGCGAATTCGCCGGCATCGGTCACCGTCTCGACGCGGGTATAGCCGTTCGCCTGCAGCAGCGCCGCCACCCGGTCGCGCGCAATCCGGGCGCCGGGCGCCAGCGTTGCGACCAGCTGGCGGATGCGGAAGGGCGTCAGCGTGCGCTGGCTGGCGGCGTTGGCGGTCGTCACCAGCAATTGAGGCTGGCGGCGCGGCGCCTGCAGTGCGTGGAGCGTCGCCACCCGCTCCGCCATCACGCGCAGCGTGGGCGAGGAGCGATCATAGGGCAGACAGTCCCATGCCGGAAAGGTCATCACCGCCAGCTCGGGCGCGAAATAGGGCGCGGTCGCGGCAATTGCGCGCATCTCCGCCTCGTCCGCCGCGATCAGCACCGCGCGCCCCTTTGCCCGCGCCAGATCGGCCAGCAGCCAGGGCAGGAAGCCGCCCGGTACCCCCGCCAGCGTCAGCGGCTGCGCGGCGGCCAGAATCATGTGAAGGTCGGTCATCGCAATGTCCTTGGCGCGGCGCGGGCCGGTGCTCAGTCGGCTATCGGCACGTAGTTGAGCACCTTCAGCGCGGCCAGGATGGGCCCTTGAAAGGCGGGCGGGGGCACCGCCATGCCGGTTGCCCAGGCCATGATATCGACGTCCTGCTCTTCCAGCAGCGCCTCGACAATAGCGATGTCGGCGTCGTTCCAGCCGGGATGCGCGGCGTCGAAGAAGCCGCCGATCAGCAGATCGGCCTCCTTGGTGCCGCGGTGCCAGGCGCGGTAGCGCAGGCGCTTCAGCCGTGTCTCGCGATCCATGCCCGTTTTCCCATCGCCAATTGGCCGACAGCGCTTGGAGAACGCCGCCGGCTCGGGTTAGAGCGAGGCGCATAGCCATGCGCCCGCAAATCCTCAATCCACTGTTTGCCGAGGTCACCGCGCTGAAAGGCGTGGGGCCGGCGCTGGCGCGCCCGCTTCAGCGGCTGAAGATCGCGCGGGTGCTCGACGTCGCGCTCCATCTGCCCAGCGGCTGGATCGACCGGGTGCCGCGCGACACGCTCGACATGGCCGATGCCGGGCGCACGATCGTCATCACGCTGACCCCGTTCGATTATCGCCAGGGCGGGCGCGGGCCGGTCAGGGTGCAGGCGCTGGATGGCGCGGGCAACCATGTGTCGCTCGTTTACTTCGGCGGCAATGCCGGCTGGGTGAAGAAGCTGCTGCCGCTGGGCGAGGCGCGGCGCGTGTCCGGCCGGCTGGAGATGTACGGGCAGGAATTGCAGATCATCCACCCCGATTATGTGCTGCCGCTGGACGAGGCGGACGGCATTGGTGGGCGCGAGGCGATCTATCCGCTGTCCGAGGGGCTGACCTCGAAACGGCTGGGTCAGCTGGCGGTGCAGGCAATCGAACGCGCGCCGGCGCTGCCCGAATGGATCGAGCCTGGCCTGCTGGCGCGGCGTGGCTGGCCGGCGTGGCGCGATGCTCTTGCGCAGGTGCATGCCGATCCGCAGGACGCGGTCGCGCGCGCGCGGCTTGCCTATGACGAGGTATTCGCCAACCAGCTGGCGCTGATGCTGGTGCGCGCGTCGAGCCGGGCGCGCACGGGGCGGGCGCTGGCCGGCGACGGACGGCTGCGCGCGGCGCTCCAGCTGCCCTATGCCCCCACCGGCGCCCAGGCGCGCGCAATTGCGGAGATTGAGGGCGACCTAGCGCAGTCGGCGCCGATGCTGCGGCTGCTGCAGGGTGATGTCGGTTCCGGCAAGACGCTGGTTGCGGCGATGGCGCTGCTGATCGCGGTGGAGGCGGGGGCGCAGGGGGCGCTGCTTGCCCCCACCGAAATTCTGGCGCGGCAGCATTTCGACAATCTGCAACGCCTGCTCGCCGGCCTGCCGGTGAACCTTGCGCTGCTCACCGGCCGCGACAAGGGCCGCGCGCGCGAGGCGACGCTGATGGGGCTTGCCGATGGCAGCATCGACATCCTGATCGGCACGCACGCCATTTTTCAGGAAGCGGTTGCCTATCGCGACCTGGGGCTGGTGGTGGTGGACGAGCAGCACCGCTTTGGCGTTGCAGAGCGGATGATGCTGACCGCCAAGGGCCAGAACCCGCATCTGCTGGCGATGACGGCCACCCCCATTCCGCGCACGCTGACGCTGGCCGTCTATGGCGAGATGGACGTCAGCCGGCTGGACGAAATGCCCCCCGGCCGCCAGCCGATCGAAACGCGCATCATCAGCGAGGATCGGCTGGACGCCGTGATCGATGGCCTCGGCCGGCATCTGGCCGCCGGTGGTCAGGCCTATTGGGTATGCCCGCTGGTCGAGGAAAGCGAAAAGACCGACCTTGCCGCCGCAGAGGCGCGCGCGGCGGCCCTTGCCCTGCGATTTCCGGGTCAGGTCGGGCTGGTGCATGGCCGGATGAAGGGCGCGGAGAAGGACGCGGTGATGGCCCAGTTCGCCGCTGGCCGGCTGGGCGTGCTGGTTGCCACCACGGTGATCGAGGTGGGTGTCGATGTGCCCAATGCGACGCTGATCGTGATCGAGGCGGCCGACCGCTTCGGCCTTGCCCAGCTGCACCAGCTGCGCGGGCGGGTGGGGCGGGGGACGGGCGCCTCCAACTGCCTGCTGATCCGGGGCAGCCAGCTGAGCGACACCGCGCGCGCGCGGCTGGCGCTGCTGCGCGAAACCAATGACGGTTTCCGCATCGCCGAGGAAGATCTGCGGCTGCGCGGCGCCGGCGAACTGCTCGGCACGCGCCAGTCGGGGGAGGCGCAGTTCCGGCTCGCAACGCCCGAGATGCTGGGCGAGCTGCTACCGATCGCCACCGATGATGCCCGGTTGCTCATCGACCGCGACGGTGGCCTGAACGGACCCCGGGGCCAGGCCGCGCGGCTGGCGCTCTATCTGTTTGAGCGGGATGCGGGTGTCGCACTGCTCCGCTCGGGTTGAGTTTTTTTGTTTGATTGAAGCGGTACCGGCCCGTTCCCCCACCCGGCCACCCATCAAGGATACCATCGTGGGTGGTCGGGTGGGGGAGCGGGCCGGTGCCGACGCTGGTTCAGTGAAACTGAAACCAATGGCCAGCGCGCGGCTTATCCCTTGCCCTTCAGAAGCGCAGCGAGCAGGTCGTAATAATCGGCCACCGCGATCTTGCTCGCCAGTTCGCAGCCGATCCGGCCACCCAGCGCCCAGCGCACCTCGGCGGGAACGGCGCCAAGCCCGGGCAGCGTCACCGCGATCCGGTCCCCCGGCGCCAGCGGTGCATCGCATCGCGCCATCAGCCCCTGCGCGGAAATGTTGACAAGCAACAGCTCCAGCGGGCGCTTGTCCGGGCCTGTTGCCCGGGTGCGGTAATGCACCTCGTCGCGCGTGGCGGCGCGGTCGTCCCTGAATGCCAGTGCTGCGCGTATCGCCATCGCACCATCCTTTGCTGCTAAACGCCGGATAAGGTGCGTGCGGTGAACGAGGCCGATAGGAAAATGCTTAACGCGGCCAACCCCGTATATATGCCGGGGGTGAAACGGTTCAGCCCGGCAGTAGCAGGCCGTGATGCTTCTTGCCGGCCGACACGCGCACCGGATCGGGGCTGACGTTGATCGTCATGCCCTCGTCGGCGGCCTTTTCGCCGTCCACACGCGCGCCGCCGCCCTTGATCAGTCGCCGGGCCTCTCCCTTCGACGCGGCTAGCCCCAGGCCGACCAGCGCATCGACCAGCGTGATCGTGCCGCCGGGCACCACCAGCCGGGGCAGTGCGTCGCCAGCGGCCCCTTCCTCGAAGGTACGGCGCGCCGTTTCGGCCGCCGCAAGGGCGGCATCCTCGCCCCGGCAGAGCGCGGTTGCGGCGTCCGCCAGCTGCTTCTTCGCCTCGTTGATCTCGGCGCCCTGCAGCGCTTCCAGCCGGGCGATCTCGTCGAGCGGAAGATCGGTGAAGAGGCGCAGGAAGCGGCCGACATCACGGTCATCGGTGTTCCGCCAGAACTGCCAATAGTCATAGGCCGGCAGCGCATCCTCGTTCAGCCACACAGCACCGGCGGCGGTCTTGCCCATCTTGGCGCCATCGGCGGTGGTGATGAGCGGGCTGGTCAGGCCGAAAAGCTCTGCCCCGTCCATGCGCCGCGCCAGTTCGATTCCGTTGACGATATTCCCCCACTGGTCAGACCCGCCCAGCTGCAGCCGGCACCCCATCCGCTTGGCCAACTCGGCAAAGTCATAGGCCTGCAGGATCATGTAGTTGAATTCGAGGAATGTCAGCGGCTGTTCGCGGTCCAACCGCAGTTTCACCGAATCGAACGCCAGCATCCGGTTGATGGTGAAGTGGCGGCCCACGTCACGCAGGAACGGAATATAGTCGAGCGTGTCGAGCCAATCGGCATTGTTGACCATCACCGCATCGGTTGGCCCGTCGCCAAAATGCAGGAACCGCTCGAAAACGCGGCGGATCGACGCGATGTTGGCGGCAATGGCCACGTCGTCCAGCAGCTTGCGGCTCTCGTCCTTGCCGGATGGGTCCCCGACCTTGGTGGTCCCGCCGCCCATCAGCACGATCGGCTTGTGACCGGTCTGCTGTATCCGCCGCAGCATCATGATCTGGACAAGGCTGCCGACATGGAGCGACGGCGCGGTGGCATCGAAACCGATATACCCTGCCACCGCCTGGCCGACGGCTAATGCATCAAGCGCGGCGGCATCGGTCGCCTGGTGGATATAGCCGCGCGCATCGAGCGTGCGCAGCAGGTTGGATGAATAGGTCATGGTCCTGCTCGTCTAGGCAAAGCGCCCGGTCATTCAAGCGGCAATCGCTGGGCGCCGGTTCAGCGGCGCGGCAACTGGCTCAGCGGGTCCACCGGCGCGCGGCCTTTGCGCAGCTCGAAATGAAGCTCGGGTCGGTCGGCAAAGCCGCTGTCGCCCGACAGCGCAATGGTTTGCCCGCGCTTCACCGATTGGCCACGCTGCACCAGCACCTGCCCGACATGGCCGTAAAAGCTGCTCCAGCCATCGCCATGTTTCAGCATGACCAGCCCGCCCAGCCCGGCCACGCTGTTGCCGCTATAGGCCACGACGCCATCGGCCGAGGCCAGCACCGGCGTTTGCAGCGGCACTGCGATCTTGATGCCGTCATTGCGCTCCCCGCTTGCCCCGGGGCCGAAGCGCCGCACCACCGTGCCGGTCACCGGCCAGCCCCAGCCACCGGCGAAGCGCGCCGGGGTGGTGACGCTGGTTTCCGGCGGCAGCACCCGCGCGGGGCTGGTGGTGGGGGCCGCCGGCGGCGCGGTGCTGGCAACGGCCGGCTCGCCGCCGGTCACGATATCCTCGATATCGACCATCAGCGCATCGGCGCGCTCGGCCGGGCTTTGCGGCGTGGTGCGCGGAATCAGCACGCGCTGCCCGGCGCGCAGGATGAACGGCTCCTCCAGCGCATTGTCGGCCACCACCTGCCGCCACGGCACGCCATAGGCGCGGGCGATGGCGATCCCGGTCTCGCCCGCGCGCACCAGGTGATAGCGCCCGGCCGGGATCTTCAGCAGCTGGCCCGGCTTGATGATGAACGGCGCCACCAGCCCGTTCGCCCGCGCGATCGCTTCCGACCCGGCGCCGGTCTTGTTGGCGATGGCGCGCAGCGTGTCGCCCGGCTGTACGACATAGTCTTGCGCCGCCACATCCTGCGCATCCGGGGTTACCGGGCGCGCCTCCCAGACGGGGCGGGCAGGGGCGCCGGGCATCGCCTGGCTCGTCGCGGGCGCGGCGGCAACCGGTGGCGGCGGCTGGTCGGGCGGCAGCTGGTCATAACCGGCCGGTAGGCTTACCTGCGGCCCGCGATCGCTCGCCCGCTCGATCGGCGGTGGAATGCACCCGGCCAGCACCGCGCCCTGCACCAGCGCCATTCCGAGAAACGCCATGCCCCGCATCACCAGCTCCGCTTACTCATAGGCTGCGCGGATCATATCGATCGATTGATGGTGTGTCAGGTCAAGATGCAGTGGCGTGACAGCGACATAGCCGTCGGCGACCGCCTCGAGGTCGGTCGCGTGCGCGGGCGTCTCGATTGTCGGCCCCAGCGCGAACCAGTGATATTCATAGCCACGCGGATCGCGATTGGTGACGATCCTGAGCCGGCCATAATCGCGCAGGCCCTGGCCCACCACGCGCACGCCCTGCACCTGCTCCGCATCGCATGGCGGGAAGTTGATGTTGACCAGGGTGCGCGGCGCGAGCGGGGCCTCCAGCAGCGGCTTGAGCACTTTCGCGCCCCAAGCGCGGGCAGCGGCGAAGGGCACCACATCGCCCATCCCCTCGCGCGCATAGGCCTGGCTGAGCGCAATCGAGCGGACGCCGGCCAGCGCCCCTTCCATCGCCGCGGAAACGGTGCCGGAATAGGTCACATCTTCCGCCAGATTGGCGCCGCGATTGACGCCCGACAGGATCAGGTCTGGTTTGGCATCGGCCATGATCCGCGCCAGCGCCATCATCACCGCGTCGGTCGGAGTGCCGGCCACGGCAAAGCGGCGCTCGCCGTGCTGCCGCACGCGCAACGGGCGGGTGAGGGTAAGCGAATGGCCCGCACCCGATTGTTCCTCGGCCGGCGCCACGATCCACACATCGTCGGAAAGCGTGGCGGCGATCTCCTCCAGCACCTTCAGTCCCGGCGCGTGATAGCCGTCATCATTGGTCAGCAGGATGCGCATCAGGCGAGCTCCAGCCGGTTGACGCCGCCCATATATGGCCGCAGCGCGTCCGGCACGGTGACGCTGCCATCCGCATTCTGGTAATTCTCGATCACGGCGACGAGCGTGCGCCCGACCGCAAGGCCCGAGCCGTTGAGCGTGTGGACGAATTCGGTCTTCTTCTGCTCGCCCGCCACGCGGTAGCGCGTGTTCATCCGCCGCGCCTGGAAATCGCCCGTGTTCGAGCAGGAACTGATCTCGCGATACGTGCCCTGGCCGGGGAGCCAAACCTCAAGATCATAGGTCTTGCGCGCGCCAAAGCCCATGTCGCCGGTGCACAGCAGCAGCTTGCGATAGGGGAGGTTCAGCTTTTCGAGGATCGTCTCCGCCGCGCGGGTCATCCGCTGATGCTCGGCCTCGCTGTCCTCGGGGCGGACGATGCTGACGAGTTCGCACTTCTCGAACTGGTGCTGGCGGATGAACCCGCGCGTGTCGCGCCCGGCGGCGCCCGCTTCGGAACGGAAGCACAGGGTGAGCGCGGAGAGGCGGATGGGCAGGGCGGCTTCGTCGAGCAGCTCGCCCATCACACTGGCGGTGAGGGAGACTTCGCTGGTGGGGATGAGCCAGCGGCCATCGCTGGTTCGGAAGCTATCCTCGGCAAACTTCGGTAATTTATCGGTACCATACATTGCGCCATCGCCCACCAGCACAGGCGGGTTGCACTCGGTATAGCCATGCTCGCGGGTCTGCGTGTCGAGCATGAACTGGCCGAGCGCGCGGTGGAGGCGGGCCATGTCGCCGCGCAGAAAGGTGAACCGCGCGCCGGACAGCCGCGCGCCGGTCTCGAAATCCATGCCGAGCGCGGGGGCGAGATCGGCATGTTCCTTGGGCGCAAAGTCGAACGCGCGCGGCGTGCCCCAGCGCGAAACCTCGACATTGCCGGCTTCGTCCGCGCCAACGGGCACATCGTCGGCCGGCAGATTGGGGATCAGCGCCAGCGCCTGTTGCAATTCCTCGCCGAGCGCCTTTTCTTCGGCTTCCAGTGCGGGAAGCTCGGTCTTCAGCGCGGCCACTTCCGCCATCAGCGCCTGGGCGGTGGCTTCATCCTTTGCTGCCTTGGCCGCGCCGATTGCCTTGGAGGCGTCGTTGCGGCGCGCCTGGGCGGCCTGCATCCGCGTGGTGACGGCGCGGCGGCGCTCGTCGAGCGCGATCAGCTCGGCCGCGCGCGGTGGCAGGGCGCGGCGCGCCAGCCCTTCGTCAAAGCGTTCAGGGTATTCGCGGATGAAGCGGATGTCGTGCATGGCCCCGCGCTATGGCGGGGCCAATGCCAACAGGCAAGCGCGGGATTAGGCGGCTTCGCCCTGCGCGACTTCGGCCGGCGCCGCGCGGCGGGCGAGCCGCTTGCGCGCGACCAGCGCTGCGGCTGCCGCGCCGAACAGCAGGACCATCGGCGGTGCCGGCACCGGCTCCGGCCCGCCCGACGAGGTGCTGCCGCCCGACGAGCTGGCGCTCGACGTGGAGCTGGAGCCCGAGGTCGAAGTCGAGCCCGAGGTGCTGCTGGTCGTGCTGAACCCGCCGGTCGAGGTCGAGAAACTCGACGAGGCGCTGGTGCTGGTCGACGAGGCCACCACGCCGCTCGAACTGGCCGAGCTGGTGATGTCGCCCGACGACGAGGAGGTCACCGCGCCGCTGGAGCTTGCCGAGCTGGTGATGTCGCCCGACGAGCCACCGCTCGCCGACGTCACATTGCCGCTCGACGACGAACCACCGGTCGAGGAGCCGCCGGTCGAGGACGTGCTCGACACACTGCCCGACGAGGTGGACGAGCCGCCCGTGGACGAGGTGCTCGACACGCTGCCCGACGAGGTAGAGGACGAGATATCGCCCGACGACCCGCCGCTGCCGCCGCTCGCCGACGAGATGTTGCCGGAGGAGCCGCCGCTGCCACCGCTGGCCGACGAGATATTGCCCGACGAGGTCGACGAGATGATGATGTTGATGCCGCCGCTGGTGCCGCTCGACGTGGTGCCGCTGCTCGTGCCGCTCGACGTCGACCCGCCCGAGGTCGATCCGCCCGACGTCGACGAGGACCCGCCCGAGGTGGAGGTCGACGATGCCGAACCGCCGCTGCCGCCCGAGGATGAAATCACCACGCCGCTGCTGCCGCCACCGCCGCCGAAGAAACCACCGCCAAAAAAGCCACCACCAAAGCCGCCGCCGAATCCGCCCGTGCCGCCGATGATCACCGGCGCCACGCCACCGCCGCCGCCGGCGATCGGGAAGTCACCGCTCGACCCGGCATAGGGCGGGGGCAGCGGCACGGGTGTGCTCGCCACCGTCACGGTGGCGGGCGGGCAGGTCGCCGTGGTCGTGGTCCGTGTGATCCTGCGCACGCGCGTGGCCTTGCCGGCGACCTGGCGCACGGCCGTGCGATGCACGACGCGCTTGGTCTTTTTGACATAGGCGACACGCGGCTTTGCCGATTCGGTCATGTGAACGGCGCCGCCGCCAACCACGGCGCCACCGCAAGCGCACGCACATAGTTTTGCCAAAGCCATCCGAACTGACATGCGCCACACTCTCTCTTGGTCGGCTTGCCCCGCCCAGCCCGCTTTGGATGAGCGGGCTATGACGGGACCGTATCTAATAAAGTGCAGAACAAACTATTAATTACAACGAGATTAACCACGAAAGCTGCCCAGCTTTGGGATTGCGCCATCAGTGATTTGATATTGGGCGCGATGATGTATCGAAATGGGACATTTTTCTTGCTGCGGTCTTTCCCATGTGCCGGAGGCAGGCATCCGGTCTTGATCGCAAATTTCAAATCCTGTGGGATCATGCGCAAGAAATGCCATGAAATGCGGATGCTTGGCGCAAACGTTGCTTGTTCCCAACGCCCAGTGCGGTTATAGGCGCGCCGGGTGGGACAAAAGCGCAACAGCGCAGTCGCGTCAGGAGAGTAGCATGGCGTCTGTAGTCAAAAGCGTTAGCGAGGCGGAGCAACCTGGGCCGGTTGCCGCCAACGACCCCGAAAACGAGTATCGGCCGAACGCCGACGAACCATTTATGAACCCGCGACAGCAGGCCTATTTCCGGCAGAAGCTGTTGAAGTGGAAGGACGCCATTCTCGCCGAAGCCCAGGGCACGCTGAACCAGCTCCAGAGCGACAGCCTGCGCGAAGCCGACCTTACCGATCGCGCATCAAGCGAGACCGACTGGTCAATCGAACTGCGCACCCGCGACCGGCAGCGCAAGCTGATTGCGAAGATCGATGCGGCGCTCCGCCGGATCGATGAGGGCGAATATGGCTATTGCGAGGTCACCGGTGAGCCGATTTCGCTCGCCCGGCTGGAAGCGCGGCCGATCGCTACCATGACGGTGGAGGCGCAGGAGCGCCACGAGCGCAACGAGAAAGTGTCGCGAGACGACTGATCGCGCGCCCGATTTAAGCATTTTGCTAAGCATTGCTGCTCTAATGCCGTTCCGTCGAGGGACGTCAATCAGAGTGAGCAATGGACCAGTTTCCGCAAGATCCTTTTGAGTCGGTTGACGCGGCCGCCAATGCTGATCGGCATCGTGTGCGCGACAGCCTGTTCCTGATGGCATCGGTGCGCGTGCCCGGCATGCGCGATCTCGTGCCGGTGCGCGTGCGCAACCTGTCGAGCGGCGGGCTGATGGCGGAAACCCCGAAGCCGATCGACAAGGACATCCCGGTCGAAGTCGATGTTCGCGGCATCGGCTGGGTCAGTGGTCGCGTTGCCTGGTGCACTCAGGGGCGGCTGGGAATTTCCTTCAACGCGCCCATTGATCCGATGCTGGCGCGCAAGCCCGTTGTCGGCCGCGGCAAGGCCACAATTGCCAAGCCGATCACGACGCTATTCTAGCTATCGTTGTGATCATGGGGACGGCGCTGGCGCAATTTGGTGCCCGGCCGGACGAAGCGCCCGGCCCGGGCAACCTGCTCAGTGCGCCGACATCTCTTCCTTGATTTTCAGCTTCTGTTTCTTCAGGTCGGCGATCACCAGCGCATCAGGCAACGGTCGCTGCGATTCGAGCGCAATGCGCCGGTCCAGCGTGGCGTGTTTGGCCATCAAAGATGCGTGATGAGCGCTGTTCATGGGGGATCGACTCCTTTCCCGAAACGCCCCGGAAAGCGACCCGGGGGCACCAAGCTAATCACGATTCGCATGGGTTGGCGAGGGGGGTGGCGCCGGCTCTGCCGATTTTTTCGACGAAGCGATTTTGGCCGGTGCGCCGGCGCCAAAACTTGCTATTGGCCGGTCGCGATCAGGAAGCGCCGATGGATCAACGCAATCTAAAACAGCAGCTGGAAACGCTGCGCTGTGAGCATAGAGATCTGGATAGCGCGATTGCGGCGCTGTTTACCCAACCCAATGCCGATGAGCTGCAGATCGCGCGACTCAAGAAGCGCAAGCTGCGCCTGCGTGACGAGATCGCCATGATCGAGGATCAACTTATCCCCGACATTATCGCCTGACGCGCAGTTTTGGGACGGTCGCGCGTGCCCGCGGACGTTTTCGTGCCGCGATCGTTCTGGCATATTCCGGGCATGGGGATGGACGTTGATAATGCACTTCTGCACCGCCGGCTGATCGACCAGCTCTACGTCGAGGCGATGGTGATGGCGGATGAGGCGCGCAGCTATTTCGATGAGGGCGGGCGCGAGGAGCGCGAGGCGCTGGACCCGATGGCGCGGGTGAGCTTCTCGTGCGAGTCGTTGAAGGTCACCACGCGGCTGATGCACGTGATTGCCTGGCTGCTCACCCAGCGGGCGGTTGCCGCCGGCGAAATGAGCCCGCGCGACGCGCGCGATCCGTCGCGCCGGCTGGGCACTGGCCCGTCGAGCGATACGGCGGCGTTGCAGTTGATGCCGCCACGCGCGCGGCAGCTGATCGACGCCAGCATCGACCTGTTCCGCCGCACGGCACTGCTTGATTCAGCCGAAGAAGACGTGCCGACCGTCAGCCCGGCGCGCGCAATGCTCGCGCGGCTGAACAACGCTTTCTGAAACGATCGCCCTAGGCCGGCACCGCGACCGGGAGCGCGCCGATCCGCTCGCGCGCCGCGTGATATTCGCGCTCGAGCTTGTCGACATATTCCGCGACCGTCGAGACGCGATCAATGGCGCCAACGCCCTGGCCCGATCCCCAGATATCGCGCCAGGCCTTTGCTTTGCTGCCTTCGTTGCCGCCGAAGTTCATCGTGCTCAGGTCGCCCTTGGGCAGATTGTCGGGGTCGAGCCCGGCGCGCTCGATCGAGCCGCGCAGATAATTGCCCCACACCCCGGTAAACAGGTCTGAATAGACGATGTCGCTGGCGCGCGACTTGACGATCTCATCCTTGTACCCGTCGACCGCATTGGCTTCCTTGGTGGCGATGAAAGCGGAGCCGATATAGCCAAGATCGGCGCCCATCGCCTGTGCGGCCAGCAGCGCGCCGCCCGTTGCCATCGATCCGGACAGTGCGAGCGGCCCGTCGAACCACTGGCGGATTTCCTGCACCAGCGCGAAGGGGCTCTGCCGCCCGGCATGGCCGCCGGCGCCGGCGGCAACCGCGATCAGCCCGTCCGCGCCCTTTTCGATTGCCTTGCGCGCGAAGCGGTCGTCGATGATGTCGTGCAGGGTGATGCCGCCCCAGCCGTGCACGGCGGTGTTCAGGTCTTCACGCGCACCCAGCGACGTGATGATGATCGGCACCTGCCATTTGGCGCAGGTGGCAAGATCGGCTTCAAGCCGGTCGTTCGAGCGGTGCACGATCTGGTTGACCGCAAATGGCGCCGCCGGCCGATCCGGATTGTCACGGTTCCAGGCCGACAGTTCCTCGGTAATGCGGTGCAGCCACTCGTCAAGCAGCGCCTGCGGCCGCGCGTTGAGCGCCGGGAACGCCCCGACAATGCCCGCCTTGCACTGGGCAATCACCAGATCGGGTCCGGAAATGATGAACAGCGGGGAACCGATCAGCGGCAGCCGCAGGCGATCGAACAGAGGAGGCAGGCTCATAAATCAAGTTTCATACGACAACGAATTGCGTTGTCCAGACCCCGCGCAATTGCATCACGGCGAAAATCGCCTAAGGCAGCGCACGATGATTTCCTTTGGCGGAGAGAATGGCATGAAGCGATCGGCACTGGTGATGGGCGTGTTGATGATGGGGGCTTCGGCGCCGGCCATGGCGGCTGGTCAACTGCCCAAGACGGTGGTGCCGGTGCGTTATGACATCACCGTTGATCCGGATGCCGCCACCAAGCGCTTCACCGGGCGGGAGACGATCACGGTTACCGTGAAGGCGCCGACGCGCACCGTGACGCTGAATGCCGCCGATCTTGATATCGGCTCGGCCACGATCGACGGGCGCAAGGCAACGCTGACCGCTGACGACAAGCAGCAGCGCATCACGCTCACCGCCGCTGCGCCGTTGAAGCCGGGAACCCACACGCTCGCTTTCCAGTGGAAGGGCAAGATCAACGACACCGCCGCTGGCTTCTTCGCGATCGACTATAAGAATGCGGATGGCACGTCCGCGCGCATGCTTGCCACGCAGTTCGAGGCGCCCGATGCCCGCCGCTTCGCGCCGATGTTCGACGAGCCGTCGTTCAAGGCGCGGTTCAAGCTGTCGGCGGTGGCGCCGGCGGGGCAGCTGGCCTTCTCCAACATGCCGGCCACCGTCAGCAAGCTGGCCGATGGGCGCCAGCTCTACAGCTTTGCGACCAGCCCTGTCATGTCCAGCTATCTGCTGTTCCTCGGCATGGGCGATGTCGAGCGCAAGACGGTGATGGCCGGCAAGACCGAGATCGGCATCATCACGCGGCGCGGCGTGGTGGATCAGGGCGACTATGCGCTGGCGGAGGCCAAGCGCCTGCTTACTTACTACAATGACTATTTCGGCCAGCCCTATCCGCTGCCCAAGCTCGACATGATCGCCGGCCCCGGCTCCAGCCAGTTCTTCGGCGCTATGGAGAATTGGGGCGCGATCTTCTATTTCGAGCCCACATTGCTGTTTGATCCCAAGCGCGCGACGGAAAGTGCTCGCCAGCGCATCTTCACCGTCGTGGCGCATGAAATGGCGCACCAGTGGTTCGGCGACCTGGTCACCATGAAATGGTGGGACGATCTGTGGCTGAACGAAGGCTTCGCCTCGTGGATGGAGAGCAAGGCCTCCGCTGATCTCAACCCCGCATGGAATGCGCGCGCGTCCGCCGTGACCGAGGAGCGTGAGGGCGCGATGGGCATCGACGCGACCGCCGCCACGCACCCGATCGTGCGGCATGTCGAAACGGTCGACCAGATCGGCGAATCGTTCGACGCGATCACCTATCAGAAGGGGCAGGCCGTGATCGGCATGCTCGAATCGACGCTGGGGGCGGACACGTTCCGCGCCGGCATCCGTCGCTACATGGCGCGCTACAAATACCAGAACACCGAAACCGGCCAGCTCTGGGCCGAACTGGCGGCGGCCGCCGGCAAGCCGGTTGCCGAAATCGCCAATGACTTCACCCGCCAGGCCGGTGTGCCGATGGTGACAGTGTCGGCCGGTGCCTGCGCCGGCGGGCAGACGCCGGTTACGCTCACACAGTCGCGGTTCGGGCTCGATGCGGCCTCCAAGACGCCGCAGCGCTGGCGGGTGCCGATGGTGCTGTCGACGCTCGGCGGCAAGGCAACGCCCGCTATTGTGACCGCCGGCGCGCCGAACAGCATCCGGCTGGCCGGGTGCGGCACCGTGGTCGGCAATCTGGGCAAGGGCAGCTATGCACGCATTGCCTATGACGCGCCCAGCCATGCCGCCATCGTCGGCGATTATGCCAAGCTCGATCTGGCCGACCGGCTCGGCACGCTGAGCGATGATTTCGCGCTCGCTTTGTCGGGGGATCAGACGCTGACGCCCTATTTCGCGGTGCTGGGCCAGGTAAAGCAGGACGCGAGCCCGCTGGAATGGTCGACCGTCAATGGCCAGCTGTCCAGCCTGATCGGCCTGTTCTTCGGCACCCCGCTGGAGGCGCCGCTCAGGGCGCGCAGCAACCAGATCCTGTCGCCGGTGCTGGCGCGGATCGGCTTCGTCGCCAAGCCGGGCGAGGAACCGCTGGTGACGACGCTGCGCGAATCGCTCATCAGCCGGCTGGGCGTGAATGGCGATCCGGCCGTGATGGCGGAGGCGCGGCGCTATGTGGCGCAGCTGGCAACCAACCCGACCGCCATTCCGCCCTCGATCCGCCAGCCCATTCTGAACAGCTTTGCGGCAAACGCGACGCCTGAGGAGTGGGACGCGCTGTTTGCGCTGCTGAAGTCGACGTCCGACCCGGTGGTGAAGAACGGCTATGTCCGGCTGCTGGGCCAGTCGCGCAATCCGGCGCTCGCGACCCGCGCGTTGGGCCTGCTGTCAGGGGCAGAACTTACTGCGCCGCAAAAGGGCAGCCTGCTCGCCACCATTGCCGGCCGCCACCCGGACTTGGCGTTCGACTGGGCCGTTGCCAATCTGGAGACCGTCAACGGCTTTCTGGAGACGAGCACGCGTGCGCAATTTGTCGTCGGCCTGGGGGCGGGGTCGAGCGATCCGGCGATGCCCGGCAAGCTGAAAGCCTTTGCCGAGAAGAACATTCCGGTCGAGTCTCGCGGGGGGCTCACCCGGGCACTGGCGACCATCGCTGTCAACAAGGCCGCGGCGGACCGGCTGCGCGAGGCGGTGACCGCCTGGCTTGCCGACGCGAAGTAATCCTGCGCCGCCGGGTTCAGTCGATCCGCCTGAGCCCGGCGGCCATGGCCTGCGCTTTTTCGACATAATGCTGGGCGGAGGCGCGCAGGAGCGCGGTGCCGCGTTCGTCCACCTGGCGCACGGCCCGCGCCGGGCTGCCGACGATCAGCGTGTTGGCCTCAAACACCTTGTCCTCGGTCACCAGTGCGCCGGCGCCAATGATGCAGCCTTCGCCAATCACCGCGCGGTTGAGCACGATCGCGCCCATGCCCACCAGCACCAGATCGCCAATCGTGCAGCCGTGGAGAATGGCGTGGTGGCCGATGGTGCAATCGGCGCCGATCGTCAGCGGCGCGCCGAAATCGGAATGGAGCATCGCGCCCTCCTGAATATTGCTGCGCGCACCCACGATCATGGGGGTGTTGTCGCCCCGGATGACGGCGCCGAACCACACGCTGGCCCAGGCGCCCAGCCGCACGTCGCCGATCAGATCGGCACTGGGCGCGACCCATGCGCCCGCCGGATCGAGCACCGGGTGCTTCCCGTCGATTTCGTACAGCGGCATCGCGTCTCTCCCTGACTATGGTTTGTCTTGGGTGATGGCGGCGAAGACCGCCGCGCGCAACCGCCACGGCCCGCCTTGATTTGTGCCTGCGTTGCTTCGTGTCGACCCGCACTCGACAGACTCTTCGTAATTTTACGATCCCGGCAAAAATTCAGGCGGCGCGGGGCAGCGTGCTAAAAGCAAAATTTACCCTTGTTCCGATAAGCGGTCAGGTGTGACGCGCGCCTGAATGACCGCAGGTGCCGCCACCGGATGAGGAGGGGCAAGCATTGCTCCGAACTCACCGCATCAATCGGGTCATGGGGCACATATGAAAATCAGGCAGAAAGGTCAGATCGGCGGCGCGGTTGTCCTCGGTGCGCTGGTCGTCAGCGCGGGCATTATGTCGTTTGGCATGAACCATATCCGGTTCGGCGGCGCACTTTCCAACGAGAGTGAGAAGATGTTGCGGCTGACCTCCGACGTGGTGCCTGCCACGATCATCATCCGCGGTCCCGCCTTCGAAACGACCCGGCTCTATTACGAACCCGACAGCTTCGAGGCCCGGCGCGAATTGCTGAAGGAAATGGAAGCCAATTTCCGCGACAAGGTACAGAAGTGGCGCACGGCCGGAATGAAGCCTGAACTGCGCAAGCAGTTCGATCGCACTGTGAAGGAGGCTGAGGGGTATTTCGAAACACTGGATACTCAGTTCCTTCCGGCGGTCGCCCGGCGCGACAAGGAAGCGATGGACGCCTCATTTGTTGATTTGATGGGCCGCTATGATCTTCAATCCGGCGAAGCCGATGCGATGGCGGAGCTGCTCGGCAAGGAGCGCGTGGCGCTTCAGAAGCAGGCCGACAATGCGCTGATGGTGACCAGCGCGCTGATGGCGGCGCTGGGGCTGGCCGTGGTCGCGCTTATCATGTTTGGGCTGTGGTATCTCAACCGCCTGGTGCTGGTGCCGCTGGCGCGCACGGCGGGGGCAATGGAGCGCATGGCCGAAGGCGATCTCGACGTTGCCGTCGAAGGCGGCGACCGGGGCGATGAAATGGGCACCATGGTCCACGCGATCGAGGTGTTCCGCGACGTGGCCAAGGGCCGTGCTGCCGCCGAGACCAAGCAGCGCGAGGTGGTAAGTGAACTCGCCGCCGGCATGAAGGAACTGGCCAAGGGCAATCTGGCGGTGCGGCTGAACAACGCCTTTGCCGCTGAATATGAGCCGCTGCGCCTGGGCTTCAACGATACCGTCTCCGGCCTTGCTGAAACGCTGACCGGCGTGTCGCATTCGGCGGCGAGCGTGAGCAACGGCTCGAGCGAAATCCGTGCGGCATCTGACGATCTGGCGCGCCGCACCGAGCAGCAGGCGGCATCGCTGGAGGAAACCACGGCCGCGATGAACCAGGTGACGGCCGGCGTCTCTGAAACCGCGCGCGCGGCAACAGAGGTCACCCGGTCGATCGCCGAGGCGCACCGCGAAGCGACCGATGGCGGCGCCGTTGTCGAGCGCACCGTGGCCGCGATGGGGGCGATCGAGCAGTCTTCGAACGAGATCACCCAGATCATCAACGTGATCGACGGCATTGCCTTCCAGACGAATCTGCTCGCGCTGAACGCCGGCGTTGAAGCGGCACGCGCTGGTGAGGCGGGCCGTGGCTTTGCCGTGGTCGCCAACGAAGTGCGCGCGCTCGCCCAGCGCTCGGCCGATGCGGCAAAGGACATCAAGAAGCTCATCCTGGCGAGCGGCGAGCAGGTGGCCGGCGGCGTCGAGCTGGTCGGTCAGACGGGCGAGGTGCTGAAGCGCATCGTCGCGCGTGTCGGCGAGATCAGCACCATGGTGCACGACATCGCCCAGTCCGCCGAAGCACAGGCTGCCAATCTGCAGCAGGTGAACAGCGCCGTCGGCGACATGGACAAGACCACGCAGCAGAACGCCGCCATGGTTGAAGAAACCACCGCCGCCGCGCGCAGCCTAGCCAGCGAGGCCGATGTGCTGACCGATCTGGTCAGCCGCTTCGTGGTCGATGGCGGCCAGCGCAGCCGGGCTCCGGTCAGCGCGCCGTCCGCGCCGGTGGCCCGCAAGGCGCCGGCTCGCCCGGCCGCGCGGACCGCTCCTCCCCCCGTGGTTGGTAACCTCGCGGTAAAGGATGTTGTGGTTGATGACGAGGATTGGACCGAGTTCTGAGAACCGGCCCATTTCGGGGGGTAGATAATGGCGGAAATCAATTTGCCGGCTCGGTGCGATCGCCAGGCGATCGTCGGCCTGGTCGATCCGATCCTGGCAGCGCTGAACGCAGGGGCGGTCACCATCGACGCGCGCGAAGTTGCCAAGCCGGGCCAGGCCCTGCTGCAGCTGCTCTACAGCGCGCGCAAGACGGCGGAAAGCCTGGGGCAGACCTGCACCATCCTGCCCTCCGACGCACTGCGCGAGATGGCCGAGATGGCCGGGGCACACGCCCTGTTTGAAGGACAAGCGGCATGACTGCGGAAGAAATCCAGGCAATTTTCTTCGTCGAATGCGAAGAGGCGCTGGCCGCCGCCGAGCAGGGCTTGTCCGCATGCAAGGCGGGCACTGCCGATGCCGAGACGATCAACGCCGTGTTCCGCGCGGTCCACTCGATCAAGGGCGGCGCCGGGGCGTTCGGTTTCGAGGCGCTGCAGGCCTTCACCCATGGCTTTGAGACCTTGCTGTCCGACGTGCGCGACGGCGTGCTGCCGCTGTCCGATCCGCTCAACGCGCTGATGCTGCGCGCGCTCGATGTGCTGGCCGACCATGTGAATGTCTGCCGCTCGGGCGGGGCGAACCCCGATGACGCGGCGATTCTGGCCGAACTGGACGCCGCGCGCTCCGGCAATTTCGGTGCAGCGCCGGCGGAGGCTGCCGACGCGCCGGCTACACCTTCTGGCGATGGCCTGGACTTTGATGTCGATGCGCTGCTCGCCGATCTGGACTTCGGCAGCGAAGCGCCGGCCGCAGAGGCCGCGCCAGGCTGGCTGGTGACGATCCGGCCGCGCGCTGGCGCGATGGCCAATGGCGGCGAGCCGATGCTGATGCTGCGCGAAGTGGCGCGGCTGGGCGGGGTATGCACCGCGATCAACAGCGACGATGTGCCGCTGCTCGAACAGTTCGATGCAGGGGCCGCTTATCTCGGCTGGCAGTTTGTCGTGCCGGCCAGTGTCAGCCGTGCCGCGATCGAGGAGATTTTCGATTTCGTCGGCGATGATTGCGGCCTGACCATCGAGGAAGCGGTCGACGCGCCGGCAGCGGTTGCCGAGATCGTCCCGGAACCCGTGCCGGTGGTGGCGCCGGTTGCCGAACCCGTGGCGCCCGCAGCAGAGCCGGCGGCGGTCGAGCAGGTGGCAAAGCCTGCCCCCGTTGCCGCCGCGCCCAAGCCCGCTGCAAAGCCCGCCGAGGCGCCCGCGGAAGCGCCGGTCAGCCAGGCGGCCAGCCAGTCGATCCGCATCGACCTGTTCAAACTAGACCGTCTCATAGATACTGTGGGAGAGCTGGTGATCGCGCAGGCGATGCTCGCTCAGCGGCTGGGCGCCTCGGGCCTCAGCGCGATTGACGAGCTGGCGGTGCTGGATGGCCTGACCCGCGACATTCAGGAAAGCGCGATGGGCATCCGTGCCCAGCCGATCGGCTCTGTGTTCAGCCGCGTGCCGCGCATCCTGCGCGAGTTGGAAAGCTCCACCGGCAAGCGGGTGCGGTTGGAAATGTCCGGCGAGGCGACCGAGCTCGACAAGACTGTGCTCGAACGGCTCGGAGAGCCGCTGACGCACCTGATCCGCAACGCGGTCGACCATGGCATCGAGCCGGCCAATGAGCGGCTGGCCGCCGGCAAGACCGCCGATGGCGTGCTCTATCTGTCTGCCGAGCAGCGCTCGGGCCGCATCCTCATCCAGGTGCGCGACGACGGCAAGGGCATCGACCGGTCGCGCGTGCTGGCCAAGGCGCGCGAGCGCGGCCTGGTCGCGCCCGACCAGCAGCTGTCGGACGAGGATATCGACAATCTGATCTTCGCGCCCGGCTTCTCCACCGCGCAGCAGGTGTCCAACATTTCCGGCCGCGGCGTCGGCATGGATGTGGTGCGCCAGAATGTGAAGGACCTTGGCGGTCGCATCACCATTGATTCGCGCCCCGGCCAGGGCTGCACCTTCACGCTCGCGCTGCCGCTGACGCTCGCGATTTCGGACGGCATGATCGTGACGGTGGGCGACCAGACGCTGGTCGTGCCGCTGGCCAATGTGGTGGAAAGCCTGCGCCCGGGCGAGGCCGAGATCGCCTCGCTGGGCGCCGGCCGCCAGATGCTGAACGTGCGCGGCAAATTCATCCCCGTGTTGCCGCTTGAGCGCACTGTTGGTGCCGAGCGGGCGGTGGTTGATCCGCGCGAAGCGGTGCTGATCGTGGTCGATACCGAATCCGCCGGCCAGGCCGCGCTGCAGGTGGACATGATCTGCGACCAGCGCCAGTTCGTCATCAAGTCGCTCGCCACCCATTACCGCTCGATCGATGGCGTCGCCGGCGCCACCATCCTGGGCAATGGCGAGGTGGCGCTGATCGTCGATGTCGATGCGGTGGTGGCGCGTGCCGTCTCCACCCCTGCGGTCGGCCCGGTGCCGCGTGATGTGGTGCCTGCCGAATGAACATGGCGGCCAGCTTTGACCGGCTGCCCGGCGTAAGTGCTGGCGTCTATGCCGAGGCGGATTTCGACGCGGTGCGCGCGCTTCTCTACAAGGAAGCCGGCATCGTGCTGCCGCCGGGCAAGGCGATGCTGGTCTATTCCCGGCTGGCGCCGCTGGTGCGCGGTCGCAACTGCGGCACCTTTGCCAATTATATCAAGATGATCGAGCATGACGCGGAAGAGCGCCGCAAGGCGGTCTGCGCGCTGACGACCAACCACACTTTCTTCTTCCGCGAAGAACATCATTTCGAGCATTTCGCCGCCGAGGCGCGGCCGCAGCTGGTGGCCCGCGCCAATGCCGGGCAGCCGGTGCGCATCTGGTCTGCCGGCTGTTCGAGCGGGGAGGAAACCTGGTCGATCGCGCTCACCCTGCTGGGCGCGGACCGGGGCGAGGGGCGCCGCATTGCCGGGCAGGATGTGGTGATCCTGGCCAGCGACCTGGCCGACCATGCGCTCGCTGCTGCCCGCGCCGCGCGCTATCCGGCGGCCGCCGTCGATCCGGTGCCGGCGCCGCTGCGCGAGGCATGGATGCAGGTTGGCGGCGATACCGCGACGGTCTCGCCAGAGGTGACGCGGATGGTGCGGTTCCGCACGCTCAACCTGCTCGGCGCGTGGCCGATGCAGCGCCGGTTCGACGTCATCTTCTGCCGCAACGTGATGATCTATTTCGATCAGCCGACCAAGGAAACGCTGGTCAGCCGCTTTGCCGAGCAGCTGAACCCCGGCGGCCTGCTCTACATCGGCCATAGCGAGCGCGTGACCGGGGCGGCCGCCCGCGTGCTGCGCCCCATCGGCAACACCATCTATCGGAAGGAAGCGGCATGACTATCCGTGTCTTGATCGTCGACGACTCTCCGACGATGCGGGCGCTGCTGACCGAGCTGCTGCGCGCCGAACCCGATATCGAGGTGATCGGCACCGCCGTGGACGCCAATGACGCGCGCGGCCAGATCCGCGCGCTTGATCCCGATGTGGTGACGCTTGACATCGAAATGCCGGGGATGAGCGGGCTCGACTTTCTCGAGCGGCTGATGCGGCTGCGGCCGACGCCGGTCGTGATCGTGTCGGGGCTGACCCAGCAGGGCGCGGAAGTGACCGCGACGGCGCTGTCGATGGGCGCGGTTGATTGCTATGCCAAGCCCCAGGGGCGGCCCGGCGCGCTGCTCAGCTGCGACGGGGGCCGGCTGGCCCAGTCGATCCGCGCGGCGGCCGCGACGCGCGGCCGGCAGATCGATGTGCGCCCGGCGCGTGCGGCGATCGCCAGCGGCCAGCGCCGTGCCGATATCGAGATGATCGCGGTCGGCTCCTCGACCGGCGGGGTGGAGGCGCTCCATGTGCTGCTCGCCAGCTTCCCGGCCGATTGCCCGCCGACGCTGATCGTGCAGCATATCAACGGCCATTTCGCCAGCGCGGTTGCGCGCCGGCTGGACGAATGCTGCGCGCCGAAGGTGCAGCTGGCCGACAGCGACGTGCGGCTGATGCCGGGCAATGTCTATCTGGCGCCGGGCAATGAACGCCATCTGACGGTGCGCGGCACCGGCCCCTATTTCGCCAAGCTGCGCCCCGGCGATCCGGTGTCGGGCCATCGCCCCAGCGTCGATGCGCTGTTCCATTCGGTGGCGGAGAATGTGGGGCCAAATGCGGTGGGCGTGCTGCTGACCGGCATGGGGCAGGACGGCGCGCATGGCCTGCTCGCCATGAAGCGCGCGGGCGCCACCACCATCGCGCAGGATGAGGCAAGCTCGACCGTGTTCGGCATGCCGCGCGCCGCGATCCAGCTCGGCGCGGCGGGGCGGGTTGCGGGCCTGGGCCAGATTGCGGGCTATGCACTGGGTGAGGCGCGCTGATGTTTCATAAACCGATCATCGGTGCCGACAGCCGCCGC
>NZ_JAIESM010000008.1 GCF_019746015.1 Sphingomonas sp.
AGGGATTCGAACCCTCGACCCCAACCTTGGCAAGGTTGTGCTCTACCCCTGAGCTACGCCCGCTCTGGCGCCATCGACGGGCCGCGCGGTGGCGGCCCGGAGGTGAGGGCGGGCTGTTAGCACCGGAATTTGGCGCTGCCAAGCCCTTTCGCGGTGCGCACGAAAAGCCTTGGCTTGGGCGCCGCGACCGCCCACATAGCAGACATTGTTCAACCACAGCAGCGCGCCGGGGGGCCGGCGCGGCATGGAGCAAGACTTGGCCACTTTGGGCATGAGTGCCGCCGATCGCGAGGCAATCGCCGCGTTCCGGCGCGATGTTGTCGAACCGTCGATGAGCGAACTCGTCATCATCGATTTCTGGGCGGAATGGTGCGGGCCGTGCAAGGCGCTGAAGCCGGTGCTGGAAAAGGTCGCCGCCGCTTATGCCGACAAGGGCGTGCGGCTGGTGCCGATCGATACCGACAAGAACCAGTTCATCGCCGCGCAGTTCCAGGTGCGCTCGATTCCCACCGTCTATGCGATGTTCCAGGGCCAGCTGGTCGCGGACCTGACCGGCGCGCGCACCGAAAGCCAGCTGCGCGCAACGCTCGACCAGCTGCTGCGCCAGCTGCCGATCGAGGGGCCGGGCGCCGAGGCCGAGGCCGAGCTGGAGCCGCTGATCGCGATGGGCGAGCAGGTGCTGGCCGAGGGCGACGCGGCGCGCGCGCTGTCGATCTTCGACCAGATTGCCGAACTGGCGCCCGATCATCCCGCCGTGCTCGCCGGGCGCATCCGCGCGCTGGTGGCGCTGGGCCAGACCGACGAAGCCGCCGCCGCGATTGCCGCGCTGCCGCCGGAAGTGGCAAAACTGCCCGAAATCGCCCGGGCGGAAGCGGCGCTGACGCTGGCGCGCGAGTCGCAGCCGGTGGGCGATCTCGCCGCGCTCGCCGCGCAGGCCGCCGCCAATCCCGCCGACATGGACGCGCGGCTGCAGCTTGCCGGCGGGCAGATGGCGGCGGGCGACCATCAGGCCGCGGCCGACACGCTGCTGGCGATGATCGCCGATGATCGCGAGTGGAACGACGGCGCCGCGCGCCAGCGGCTGCTGAAGCTGTTCGAGGTGGTGGGGCTGGAGGATCCCTGGGTGGCGGCGACGCGCCGGCGCCTGTCGGCGATCCTGTTCGGCTGATGGGCGCGCAGTCCACGCGGCTGTCCATCTTCCCGCTGCCGGGCGCGCTGTTGTTCCCGCGCATGCATTTGCCGCTGCATATTTTCGAGCCGCGCTACCGCGCGATGGTCTCCGATTCGCTGGCGCGCGATCGCCGCATCGGCATGATCCAGCCGCGCGGGGGCGGCACCGTGCCGCCGCTGTTCGACATTGGCTGCGCCGGCAAGATCGCGCAGTTCGAGGCGCTGGACGATGGCCGGTTCAACCTGGTGCTGGAGGGGCTCGCGCTGTTCCGCATCGTGCGCGAGCTCGACGTGACGACGCCGTTCCGCCAGGTGGAGGCCGAATTGCTGCCCGCGCCCGATATGGAGACGCTGCCGCACGCCGCGCGCGCCGCGCTGGAGGCCGAATCGCGCCGCTTCGCCGATGCCCAGGGCTATGCGGTGGACTGGGATTCGGTCAGCCGCCTCGACGACGAATCGCTGGTGAACGGCGTCGCCCAGATCGCGCCGTTCGACGTGGCGGCAAAACAGGCGCTGATCGAGGCGCCAAGCCTGGCTGACCGCGCCGAATTGCTGACGCAGCTGATGGCGTTTTTCGGCCGCACCGATGGCGATGATACGGCGACGCTGCAATGAGCGGCAAGGCACTCGACCCCTGGCTGCTCGAACGGCTGGTCTGCCCGGCGACGCGCACGCCCTTGCGGCTGGACGAGGCGGCGCAGGAACTGGTCAGCGATGCCGCCGGCCTTGCCTATCCGATCCGCGACGGGGTGCCGGTGCTGCTGGTCGAGGAAGCGCGCCGGATGGGTGAGGAATAGTTTTTTGCTTTGCTCGGGCGGTGCCGGCCCGCTTCCCCACCCGGGGCACCCCACAAAATAGTACTTTGTGGGGACCCCGACGGCCTCCCATCGGCAGTATCGTGTAGGAGGCCGGGTGGGGGAGCGGGCTGGTGCCGCTTCAGCGAAGCTGAATTAAGACTCTAAGCCAGCTCGCCCGCCAGCAATTTGGGCAGGTCGCCAAATTCGCCCCGCGCCTCTGCCATGAACAGCCCCTTGAGCGGCGGCAGCGCCTGCACGGCGCTGAGGCCCAGGCGCCGGACCGCGCTCGCCGCGCCGCCGGGAATGCCGAACAGCCGGTTGAGCCCGTCGGTGGCGGCGGCGACCATGAAGGTGTCGAGCCCGCGCCAGCGTTCATAGCGGGTGAGCAGCTGCGCATCGCCCAGATCGAGCCCCAGCCTTTTGCCCTCCACCAACACCTGGGTCAGCGCGGCGACATCGCGCAGGCCAAGGTTCAGCCCCTGCCCGGCAATCGGGTGGATGCCGTGGCCCGCATCGCCCACCAGCGCGAGCCGGGTGGCGGTGAGCTTGGCGGCGTGGTGAAAGCCCAGCGGATAGGTGCTGCGCGGCGACAGCGCCGAAAGCGTGCCGAGAAAGCCGCCCATCTTCTTTTCGGCCTCTGCCAGGAAGGCGCGGTCGGACAGTTTCAGCATCCCCGCCGCATCGCGGTCTGCCACCGTCCACACCAGTGCAGACCGGTTGACGCCGTCGCGCGGCACCAGCGGCAGAATGGCGAAGGGGCCGGCGGGATAGAAAATCTCGAACGCGCAATTCTCATGGGCATGTTCGTGCGCGAACGCAGTGATGATGGCGTTATGGGCATAGCGCCAGCGCGCAATCTTCAGGCCGGCGGCCTCGCGCGTCGGCGAATTGCGCCCCTCGGCCGCGATCAGCAGCTCGGCGCGAACGTGGCGGCCATCACTCAGCACGGCGGAAACGGCGGCATCGTCGCGCGCAACGCTGGTCGCGCGCGTCTTCATGCGCAGGTCGATATGCTTGGCCGCCTGCGCTGCATCGTTCAGGGCAATGCGCAGCGCGCGGTTTTCATACATCACGCCCAGCGCATCGCCCGCGTCATCCGGCGCGAAATCGAGCGCGCCGGGGGCCAGCCCGTCGCTCACCCGGATCGAGGCGATCGGGCAGCCCAGCCCCTGCAGCCGCGCGCCCACGCCGATCGCGTCGAGCATCCTGCCGCTCGCGCTGGCGATGGCGGAGGCACGGCCGTCAAAGCCCGGCGACAGCGTGTGCGCCGGGTCGGCGGGATCGACCACGATGCTGGAAATGCCGTGCGCATCGAGCGCGAGTGCCAGCGTGCAGCCCACCAGCCCGCCGCCCAGGATCAGAACATCAGCCTTGCTCATCACCGCCGGTCATAGCCCGCCGGGCGGCCGCTGCCAACGCCGCATGGCGCGGGGGCTGGCGGCGGCGCGCATCATGGCGCATTACCATGCTTGACGTCATCCGCGCCGGGGGTGATGGTGAACAACCTGCGAACATAACGGGAGTTCGGACATGGCAAGCGTGCAGCCGCCGCTATGGCGTGAAACCGTGCGGCACGGCGCGCGGCGCAGCGGCGCGCTGGTCGGCGCGATGCTGCTGGGCTTTGCCGCGTTGCTGCTCGTGCTGGCGCTGGCCAGCTATCACCCGGGCGATCCGTCGCTGTCGACCGCCGCCGGCGGCCCGCCGCGCAACTGGCTGGGGCGGCCGGGCGCCATGATTGCCGACGCGCTGCTCGCGCTGCTGGGGGTGGCGGGCGCGCTGGCGGTGCCGCCCGTGCTGCTGTTCGCCAGCCGGCTGTGGCGCGACGTGCCGCTGGGCGCATGGCGGCGGATGATGGCCAAGGCGCTGGCCGGCATCGTGCTGCTCGGCATGGCGGTGGCGCTGCTGTCGCGCGGCGCGGTGGATGCGCTGCCCGCCGGCTATGGCGGGGTGCTGGGCCTGGCACTGGCCAAGGCGGCCGGGCTGGCGCTGGCGCTGATCGAGGATCCGGTGATTGCGCTGTGGGCCGGGCGCGGCTTGGCGGCGCTGGTCGCGCTGCTGGGTTTTGCGCTCTACTGGCGCGCGTTCGAGATCGACGCCAGCCTGCCGCGCTGGCCCGCGCGGGCAGAGCGCGTGGCGGCCGGGCCGGAGGCAGTGGATGACACCGATTATGCGCCGCCCGCCCCCCGCATGCCGCGCCCGGTGGCGGTGCCCGAAACCCGCCCCGCCCCGGTCATCGCCGAGCGCAGCAGTGCGAGCCCCGCGCCACCGCGCGCACCGCGCCAGGCCGCGTTCGACCTGGGCGACAAGACCAAGCTGCCGCCCGTTGATCTGCTGACGCCGGCGCCGCCCGCGCCCGGCAATGCGATCGACAAGCCGGGGCTGGAGCGCAATGCCCGGCTGCTCGAATCGGTGCTCGACGATTTCCATGTGAAGGGCGCGATCGTAAATGTGCGCCCCGGCCCCGTCGTCACCATGTACGAACTGGAACCGGCCAGCGGCATCAAGGCCAGCCGCGTCATCCAGCTGGCCGACGATATCGCCCGCAACATGTCGGCCGTGTCGGCGCGCGTCGCCACGATTCCGGGCCGCACGGTGATCGGCATCGAGCTGCCCAATGCCCGGCGCGAGTCGGTCGGCCTGCGCGAGCTGATCGAGGCGGCAGGCGAGCAGGCCGGCGCGCTGCCCATCGTGCTGGGCAAGAACATCGCCGGCGATCCGGTGATCGCCGATCTGGCGCCGATGCCGCATCTGCTGGTGGCCGGCACCACCGGCTCGGGCAAGTCGGTCGGCCTCAACTGCATGATTCTCTCGCTGCTCTATCGGCTGCGTCCCGATGAGTGCCGGATGATCATGATCGACCCCAAGATGCTGGAACTCAGCATGTACGACAACATCCCCCATCTGCTGGCCCCGGTCGTTACCGATCCGGCCAAGGCGGTGCGCGCGCTGAAATGGGCGGTCGAGCAGATGGAGGACCGCTATCGCCAGATGTCGTCGCTGGGGGTGCGCAATCTCGCTGGCTTCAACGACAAGGTCCGCCAGGCCCGCGCCAAGGGCAAGCCGCTGGGGCGGCGTGTGCAGACCGGCTATCATCCCGAAACCGGCCAGCCGGTCTATGAGGAGGAACCGCTCGATTATCAGGTGCTGCCGCAGATCGTGGTAATCGTCGACGAGCTGGCCGACCTGATGATGACGGCGGGCAAGGAGGTCGAGTTCCTCATCCAGCGGCTGGCGCAAAAGGCGCGCGCGGCGGGCATCCACCTGATCATGGCAACGCAGCGGCCGTCGGTCGATGTCATCACCGGCGTCATCAAGGCAAATCTGCCGACCCGGATCAGCTTCCATGTCACCTCGAAGATCGATTCGCGCACCATTCTGGGCGAACAGGGTGCCGAACAGCTGCTCGGCAAGGGCGACATGCTCTACATGCCCGGCGGTAAGGGAATCGTGCGCGTGCACGGGCCGTTCGTCAGCGATGACGAGGTGCGCGCGGTGGCCGACCATTGGCGCGCGCAGGGCCAGCCCGATTACATCACCTCGGTCACCGAGGAGCCGGAGGAAGACTTCCCTTTGGATGGACAACCTTCGGGTGACGATTCGCCCGAGGAGCAGATGTATCGCGCCGCGCGCCAGCTGGTGATCGAGAGCCGCAAGGCCTCGACCTCGTGGCTGCAGCGGTCATTGCGGATCGGCTATAATACGGCGGCACGGCTGATGGACCGGCTGGAGAAGGAAGGCGTCGTCTCCAAGCCCGACCATGTCGGCCGGCGCGACGTGCTGCTCGATGAAGATGGCAGGCCGCTGTAAGTAGAGCGTCTCGTTTACACATTCATTGGTGGTTCAACGCCGACAGGCTATGCCGCGACAGCAATGCTTGCCAAAGGATAACCCATTGAAACGCGGTTTGTTTGCGCTTGCCGGACTGGTGATTGCCGCGCCGCTGGCGCTGGCCGCCGACAGCCTGTCGCTGGTGCAGGCGCATCTGGCCGCGGTCGACACGATGACCGCCGATTTCACCCAGACCGGGCGCGACGGGCGCACGGTGTCGGGCGTGCTGACGCTGAAAAAACCCGGGCGCATCCGCTTTCAATATGAAAAGGGCGTGCCGATCCTGGTGGTCGGCGACGGCAAGTCACTGTGGTTCCTGGATTATCAGGTCGGCCAGAAACAGCGCTGGCCGATCGACGACGCGCCTTTGGGCGTGCTGCTCGACCCGTCGAAGGACGCGACGCGCTATGCCAAGATCGTGCCCGGCGCCGATCCGGGGCTGGTGCAGGTGGAGGCCGCCGACCCCAAACACCCCGATTACGGGCGCATCACCCTGGTCTTTCAGCGGCAGCCGGGTACGCCGGGCGGGCTGCAGCTGCAGGGCTGGACCGCGCTCGACGCGCAGAGCAACCGCACGGTGGTGCGCCTGAGCAACCAGCGCTTCAACCAGCCGGTGAGCGACGCGACCTTCCGCTTCAACGAACCGCGCGCGGCCGCCCCGCGCCGCTGACCGTTTCGTTCATCCTGCCGACAGCTTTGCCCGGCTAATACGGCGTGGCGAGCGGGAGAGCCGCCGGGTTTGCCCCCCTGTTGCCCGGCCCTCAATCCCGTTCTGCCTGCGTGACGAACGCTAGGTCGGCCCTCGTTCCATGCCCCCGGGACGAGGGCCTTTCCATGGCCGGGCGCCGCGCTGCGGGTCTGGTCTGGCGGCGCGGGAGGTTCTACAGCGCGGCATGGCCATTACCCGCATCGCTTCGTGGAACATCAATTCGGTCCGCTTCCGCCTGCCCATTGTCGAGCAGTTTCTGCGCGATGCGGCGCCCGACATCCTGTGCCTGCAGGAAACCAAGACGATCGATGCCGAATTTCCGGCCGCCGCCTTCGCAGCGCTGGGCTATACGCACCAGCTGCTCAACGGCCAGCGGATGCACCACGGCGTTGCCATCGTCTCGCGCGTGCCGCTCACCGAGATCGAGCGGCATGACTGGCAGGCCAATGGCGAAGCGCGCCACATCGCCGCGCGGCTGCCCGGCGGCCAGCGGCTCGACAATGTCTATATCCCCGCCGGCGGCGACATTCCCGACCGCGAGGCCAACCCCAAATTCGGCCAGAAGCTCGATTTCGTCGAGCGGATGACGCGCTGGTCGGAAATGCTGGCCGAGCCGACCGTGCTGGTCGGCGATTTCAACATCGCCCCGCTCGAAGCGGACGTGTGGAGCCACAAGCAGCTGCTCGACGTGGTCAGCCACACACCGGTCGAGGTCGCAGCACTTGGCGCGATGCAGGCGGCGCATGGCTGGGTCGATCTGGGCCGCCGCTTCGTGCCGGCGCCGGCGCGGCTCTACACCTGGTGGAGCTATCGCGCGAAGGATTGGGCGGCGTCCGACCGGGGCCGGCGGCTGGACCATATGTGGGCGAGCCCCGCCCTTGCCGAAACCGCCACCGCCCACCACGTGCACGAAGCGTGTCGAAGCTGGCTCAAACCGTCGGACCATATCCCGATCGTGACCGAGTTCGACTGGTGACGGCGCGGGTGGCGAGCGTCAGCCGGTGAGCGCGCGCGACACCGCCCGCGCGATCGACGCGCTGCGCCGGGGCTGGCCGGTGGCGCTCGCGCTGCCGTCGGGCCGGATGGCGCTGTTGCCGATCGAAACGGCGGACGCAGTGCGGCTGAACGATTTCGACCCCGCCGGCACCGCGCCGGTGCTGCTCTCCGCCGGGCGTGCCGAGACGCTGAAGCTGACCAACCAGCGCGCCGCCGCCGCGCCCGATTGCCCGGTGCTGATCGACCGCGCGCCCTGGCTCGATTTCGACGCCGCGGTGGCGCTGGCCGATCCGCAATTCGATCTGTTGCACCCGCTACAGGGGCCGTATCGTGCCATCGAGCTGGCCGACCCCAATGGCGCGCGCTGGGCGCTGCGGCTGGCGCGGATTGCCGGGCTGCTGCCCGCCTTTTTCGTGCGCGCCGGGGTACAGGCCGAGGTGGAACTGACGCCGGACGATATCGACGCGCATGAGGATGCCGCCCGGCTGATGATCGCGGCGCGGGCGCGGCTGCCGGTGGCGCAGGCCGAACAGGCCGAGCTGGTCGCCTTTCGCAGCCCCGAAATGGCCGGCGAGCATGTCGCGCTCGTCATCGGCATGCCCGATGGCCGCCCGCCGCTGGTGCGGCTGCACAGCGAATGCCTGACCGGCGATGTGCTGGGCAGCCTGAAATGCGATTGCGGGCCGCAGCTCGACGCCGCGATTGCCCGCATCGCGCAGGAAGGCTGGGGCATCCTGCTCTATCTGCGCCAGGAAGGGCGCGGCATTGGCCTGATCAACAAGCTGCGCGCCTATCAGTTGCAGGATCAGGGGTTCGACACGGTCGACGCCAATACGCGGCTGGGCTTTGCGGTCGACGCGCGCAATTTCCGCGTGGCGGCGCGGATGCTGGCGCTGCTGGGGCAGGAAAAGGTGCGGCTGCTCACCAACAATCCCGACAAGGTGGCGACGCTGGCCGCCGCCGGCATTGCGGTCGCCGAGCGGGTGCCGCACAGCCTGCCGCCCAACCCCCACAATGCCCGCTATCTGGCAACAAAGCGCGACCGCACCGGGCATCAGTTTTGATCCGGTTTCAGCGTTGCTGAAACGGCGGCGGTACCGGCCCGCTCCCCCACCCGGCCACCCAACGGCAGTATTCTATGGGTGGCCGGGTGGGGGAGCGGGCTGGTGCCGCCTCAATTTCCCGAAATCCCCAGCACCCGGGCCAGCGTGGCGAAATCGCCGACCACTTCCGCCACGCCAAGCTCGCGCAGCACCGCGTCGTGGCCGGGGCCGCAATGGGTGGCGGCGCTGAGGCCGATCACCCGCGCGCCGGAGGCAAGCGCCCCGGTCGCGCCGACGGGCGAATCCTCAATGATCACCGCCTCGGCAATCGGCACGCCCAGCGCATCGGCGGCGTGCCAGTAAAGATCGGGGTTGGGCTTGCCGCGCGCGACATGCTCCTTGCCGCTGTAGAGATGGGGGCCGAACGCATCAGCGAGGCCGATATGCTCCAGATGGCGCGCGATCCACGCGGTGCTGCTCGACGAGGCGATCGCGCGCGGCAGGCCGGGCGGCAGCGCGCGCACGAAATGGACCGCGCCCGCCACCGCATCGATGCCGGCCGCCCAGATGCGCTCATCCTCCGCGCGCCGCTTTTCCCAGAAATCGGCGGGCAGCGGCGCGTTGATCCAGCGCTCGATCGCGTCGGTAAAGGCCGCGCCCGACAGGCCCATGAAACGCGCCATCGCCTGTTCGGTGGTGGTGGGATAGCCGGCCTCGGTCAGATAGCGAGCGACCTGCGCATTGCCGGCAAATTCGCTTTCGATCAGCACGCCGTCGAAATCGAAGATCAGCGCCTTCATGCGCGGGGCCCGAACAACGCGGTGCCAACGCGGACATGGGTGGCGCCGATGGTGACCGCGGTTTCGAAATCGCCCGACATGCCCATGCTGAGCCCGGGCAGGCCATGGTCGCGCGCCATCTTGGCGAGCAGCGCGAAATAGGGTGCGGGCTCAACCGCCGCCGGGGGCAGGCACATCAACCCGGCCACCGGCAGCGCCGCCGCCCGCGCCTCGGCGAGCAGCGCGGGCAGGTCGGCCGTGGCGACGCCGCCCTTTTGCGCTTCGTCGCCGATATTCACCTGCACGAAACAGGCCGGGCGCCGGCCTGCCTTGTCCATCGCGCGGGCAAGCGCCGTGACCAGCGACAGCCGGTCGACCGAATGGATCGCGTCGAACAGCGCGACCGCGGCTTCCGCCTTGTTCGATTGCAGCTGGCCGATCAGGTGAAGCGCGAGGCCGGGGGTCGCTTCCTTCAGCGCGGGCCATTTGTCCGCCGCTTCCTGCACCCGGTTCTCGCCGAACACGCGCTGGCCGACGGCGATCAGCGGCGCGATGGCGTCGGCCGGCTGGGTCTTCGACACCGCGATCAGGCTGATGTCGGCGGGCGCGCGCCCTGCGAGTTTGGCGGCGCGGGCAATCGCGGTCTGGATGTCGGCAAGGCGCTGGGCTGCCAAGGGCTGTTCCGGGTCGGTCATCGGCGTTGCTATAGGGGGGGTGATGCGACGCGACCACCCCAAGCAACTGCCCCGAACCTGGCTGATGACCGATGCCCGGCTGGGCGATGCGCTATGGGCGGCGCTGGAACGCCTGCCGCGCGGCAGCGGGGTGGTGTTTCGCGATTATGATCTGCCGCCCGCTGCCCGCCGCGCGCGCTATCTGGCGGTGCGGGCAGTGGCGCGGCGGCGGCGGCTGGTGCTGGTGGTGGCGGGCGCGCTGCCGGCGACGGGCCGGGTGGACGGGCGCCATGGCCGCGACCCGCGCCGCACACCGGGCCTGAAGACCTGGCCCGCGCACAACGTGGCCGAAGTGATCAGCGGGTGCCGCGCCGGTGCCAACCTGATCTTCATCTCGCCGGTGTTCGCCACCGCCTCCCACCCCGGCGCGCGCGCGCTGGGCCGGGTGCGCGCGATGCGGCTTGCCGCGCTGGCGCCGGGGCGAGCGATCGCGCTCGGCGGCATGGACAAGGGGCGATTCGCCGGCCTTGGCCAGCGCTTCATTGGATGGGCGGCGATTGACGGGTGGCGCGCCTAGAAGCGCAGCGCGGTACCGATATAGATGGCGCGGCTGTCCTGCCGGCTGTCGATCCCGCGATCGACGCGGTAGCGCTGGTCGCGGTAACGCACGCCGGCGGTCAGATCGACATGCTTCGACAGGCGATAGGCGCCGCCGACATCGATCAGCCCCAGACCGGCACCCGCCTCGGTCGGGCCAAGTCGCGCGGTCGAGACGGGCTCGCTGGCCACATGCAGCCGCTCGGCACCGGGCGCTGCCGCCGGGAGGCGCGCGCTGGTTTCGATGAGCGCGATCCGCGCCCCTGCGGCCGGCTTCGGCTCTGCGGGCAGCGCGAACTTCTGCCAGCCGAGCGACGTGCCCAGATTATAGCTGATCGGCGCGACCGAACCCAGTGCCGGCGCTTCCGGCTGGCTGGCGCGCGGCTCGACCTGAACGACAAAGGCCGAGCGGGCACGCACTGCCACCGTCACCGGGCGGTTGCCGGCGCGCGGCGATTCGGCCGGCGTGAAGCGATAGGCGCGTGTCCCCGTGCCGGTCTTCGCCAGCAGCGCGGCAAGCTTGGGATCGGCAGAGGCGGGGGTGAAGCCGGCAAGCGGCGCCACGATCGCCGTCGCGCCTGCGCGATCCGGTGCGCTGAACGCCGGCACGGCAAGGCACAGCGCAAGCGCTGATCCTGCAACCGTGGCGATGGCGAGTCGAAGCGACACGAGAAACACCTTCCTTCTACGCAATATTGCCTAGCATGAAGCATTTGGCAAATACCACCACGCCCCGTGGATTTACCGCCAGTGTTGCGCGCGGCACACAGCGGGCCGAGTCGCAAAGGCCAGCGCCGGGCAAGCTGGGGCACGCGGGCCGCAGCGCGTGCTTGCGGCGCCCCCGGCTCGCCCTATAGAAGGCGTTCGTTACTTGCCACACTCAGGATGCCCCATCATGCGCCACGCCCTGGCCCTGCCGCTTGCCCTGCTGATCGCGCTGCCGCTTGCCGGGTGCGGCAAGGGCAGCCGCCCGCGCGGCGAACTGGCCGCCGCCCGCGTCACCACCATCGGCGTGAACAGCTATTTGTGGCGCGCCGCACTCGACACGCTGAGCTTTATGCCGCTGCTGCAGACCGATTCGAACGGCGGCGTCATCGTCACCGACTGGTACGCCAATCCCGCAGCGCCAGCCGAGCGGATGAAGGTGACGGTGTCGATCCTCGACCAGGATCTGCGCGCCGATGCCGTGCGCGTGGCGGTGCAGCGCCAGATCAACCGCGACGGCAACTGGGTGGACGCGCCGGTGCGCGCCGCCACCGCGCAAAAGCTGGAGGATGTCATCCTCACCCATGCGCGCGACCTGCGCCGTGCCGCGCTGCCTGGCTAAGGCATGGCGACCCGTTTCAACGCGCTGAAGGCCGACAGCGCCTGGCAGGCCATCTGGGAAGAGCGCACAACCTTTGTTGCCGACAGCGCCAGCCCGCGCCCGCGCGCTTATGTGCTGGAGATGTTTCCCTACCCCTCGGGCCGCATCCATATGGGGCATGTCCGCAACTATACGATGGGCGACGTGCTGGCGCGCTATCGGCGGATGAAGGGTTATGAAGTGCTCCACCCGATGGGGTGGGATGCGTTCGGCATGCCGGCCGAAAATGCGGCGATGGAAAAGGGCGTGCACCCCGGCGACTGGACGCGCGCCAACATCGCCGCGATGCGCCGCCAGCTGAAGCGGCTGGGCCTTGCCATTGACTGGAGCCGTGAGCTCGCCACCTGCGAGCCCGATTATTACGGCCAGGAACAGGCGCTGTTCCTCGACCTGTTCGCAGCCGGCCTCGTTTATCGCCGCGAATCGGCGGTGAACTGGGACCCGGTCGACATGACCGTGCTGGCGAACGAACAGGTGATTGACGGGCGCGGCTGGCGATCGGGCGCGCTGGTCGAGCGGCGCAAGCTCAACCAGTGGTTCCTGAAGATCACCGATTTTGCCGACGATCTGCTCGATGGGCTGGGCGAGCTGAAGGACTGGCCCGAAAAGGTGCGGCTGATGCAGGAAAACTGGATCGGGCGCAGCCAGGGGCTGGGCTTCCGCTTCGCGCTGTCGGATGGGGGCAGCGTAGAGGTGTTCTCCACCCGGCCCGACACCATCTTCGGCGCAAGCTTCGTCGCGGTCGCGGCCGAACACCCGATTGCGCAGGCCGCCGCTGCCAGCGATCCGGCGGCCGCCGCCTTTATCGAGCAGTGCCGCCAGGGCGGCACCACGGCGGCTGAGCTGGAAACGCAGGAAAAGCTTGGCCACCGGCTGGCGATCACCGCCACCCATCCGCTCGACCCGGCCTGGCAGCTGCCCGTCTATATCGCCAATTTCGTGCTGATGGATTATGGCACCGGCGCCGTGTTCGGCGTGCCCGCGCACGACCAACGCGACTTGGATTTCGCGCGCAAATATGGCCTCACGGTCACGCGCGTGGTGTCCGACGGGGCCGAGGATGCGCCCGATTTCGCCGGCGACACCGCCTATTCCGGCCCCGGCACCATCGTGAACTCGCACTTCCTCGACGGCATGGACATTGAGGACGCCAAGCGCGCCGTCATCCAGCGGGCCGAGGGCGAGGGCTGGGGCGAAGGGCGCACCGTGTTCCGCCTGCGCGACTGGGGGGTGTCGCGCCAGCGTTACTGGGGCACGCCCATCCCGATCATCCATTGCGACGCGTGCGGCGCGGTGCCGGTGCCGCGTGACCAGCTGCCGGTGGTGCTGCCCGAAGATGTGAGCTTCGACATTCCCGGCAACCCGCTGGACCGGCACCCGACTTGGAAACATGTCGCCTGCCCGAGCTGTGGCGGCGCGGCGCGGCGGGAGACCGACACGCTCGACACCTTTGTCGATTCGAGCTGGTATTTCCTGCGCTTTGCCAGCCAGCCGGCGGACCAGCCGTTCGACCGCGCCGAAGTGGCCGGCTGGATGCCGGTCGGCCAATATATCGGCGGGGTGGAACATGCCATTCTCCACCTGCTCTATGCCCGCTTCTGGACGCGCGCGCTGAAAGCGATCGGCAAGCTGGACATTGCCGAGCCCTTTGCCGGGCTGTTCACCCAAGGCATGGTGACGCACGAAACCTATCGCCGTGCCGATGCCGAGGACGGCGCCGGCTGGCTTTCGCCGGAAGAAGTGACGCGCAGCGACGCCGGCATGGTGATGCGCGATGGCGGCGCACCGGTAGAGGTTGGCCGCGTCGTCAAAATGTCCAAGTCGAAGAAGAACGTCGTCGATCCCGATCCGATGTTCGATGCCTATGGCGCGGATGCGGTGCGCTGGTTCATGCTTTCCGATTCGCCGCCCGAGCGCGACCTGCCGTGGAGCGAGGCGGGGATCGAGGGGTGCTGGCGCTTCGTCCAGCGGCTGTGGCGGCTGTTCCAGCCCGAGGACGGGAGCGGCGCCGAGGACATGGCGCTGCGCCGCAAGACGCACCAGACCATCGCCGGGGTCGCGGGCGACATCGAGGCGCTTGCCTTCAACAAGGCGGTTGCCCGGCTCTATGAGCTTGCCAACGCCATCGAGCGCGCCGCGCCCGGCCCCGACCGGGAGGCGGCGATCGAGGCACTGCTACGGCTCGTCGCGCCGATGGTGCCGCATGTGGCGGAGGAAGCCTGGGCGCTGCGCGGCCATGCCGGGCTGATCGCCGATGCGCCCTGGCCGGAAATCGACCCCGCGCTGCTGGTCGACAGCGAGGTGACCATCGCCATCCAGGTGAACGGCAAGCTGCGCGACACGCTGACGGTGGCGCGCGGCACCGACAAGGCGGCGCTGGAAGCCGCCGCGCTGGCCAGCGACAAGGTCGTCCGCCTGCTCGACGGCAAGCCGCCCAGAAAGGTGATCGTCGTGCCCGACCGGCTGGTCAATCTCGTCGCATGAGGACGCCCGCGCTCCTCCTCGCGCTTGCGCTGCTGCTCGGCGGCTGTGGCCTGCGCCCGCTTTATGGCGGCGGGGGCGGCGGCAAGGTGGCGCAGATGCTGACCCAGATCGACGTCGCTCCCATCGAAGGGCAGGCCGGCTGGCTGGTGAGCAATGCGGTGCGCGACCAGCTCGGCCGCGCCGGCACCACGCCGCTTTACCGGCTGGAAGTGAAGCTCGATGACAAGATCAGCGGCCTGGGCGTGCGGCGCGACGACACGGTGACGCGCGAACGGCGGACGCTGCGCGCGCGCTATCAGCTGATCGACCTGGCCAATGGCACTGTGCTGCTCGACGCGACTGCCGGCTTTGACGCGGGGATCGACGTGGTCGGCTCCGAATATGCGACGATCGCGGCGGAGAATACCGCGCTCGAACGGCTGTCGAAGATCGTCGCTGACCAGATTGTCGCGCGGGTTGCGCTCTATGCCGAGCGCGCCGGCCGCAGCGAGTGAAGGCGGCCAATCTCGCGCAGCTGCACGCCGCGCTCGACCGGGCCTCGGCGCGGCTGTTCCTGCTCCATGGCCCTGATGAATCCGCCGCCGACGAGCTTGCCGCGCGGCTGGCGGCAGCAATGGGCCCCGATGCCGAGCGCGTCGACCTGGAGCCCGCCGCGCTGAAGGCGGACCCGGCGCTGCTGGCGGGGGAGGCAGCGGCGCTCTCGCTGTTCGGCGGCCGGCGCCATATCCGCGTGCGCGGCGCCGGCGAAGACTGCGCGGACGCCGCCGAGCGGCTGCTGAGCGCCGATGTCGCCGGCAATCCGGTGGTGATGATCGCGCCGGGAGTGAAGGCCAGCGGCAGGCTGGTCAAGCTGGCGGTCGCCGCCGGTGAGGCGGTCGCCCATGCCTGCTATGTGCCGACCGGCGCGCAGGCGGTGGACGTGGCGCGCACTTTGGGGGGCGCGGCCGGGCTGCGCCTCGACGCGCGGCTCGCCGAGCGGCTGGTCGCGGCATCGGGCGGCGACCGTGCGGTGATGGCGCGCGAGGTCGAAAAGCTCGCGCTCTATCTCGACGCCGATCCGACGCGCCCCGCAACGCTCGACGATGCCGCGCTCGATGCGATCGGCGCCGATCTGGGCGAGGCCGATGTGACCAGCGCCGTCAACGCCGCGGTTGCGGGCGACGCGGCGGCACTGGGCGCCGAGCTGGCGCTGCTGAGCGACACCTCCCCCATCCCCCTGCTGCGCGCGCTGGTGCGCCGGCTGATGAGCCTTGCCGAGATGCAGGCCGAGGTGGCGGGCGGCGCCAGCGTGAGCGAGGTGATGAAGCGCCACCGCGTGTTCTTCAAGGAAGAGGCCGCGACCGCGCGCGCCATCCGCGCCTGGCCGCCGGCGCGGCTGTCGGCGGCGATCGACCATCTGCGCGAGGCCGAGCGCAGCCTGATGGCGCGCGCGCCCGATGTGACGGCGGCCGCCGCCGCCCTCGCCATTGCGCGCGCGGTGCGCCGGGGCGGCTGAGTAAAAGTTGGCGGTGCCGGCCCGCTCCCCCACCCGGCCTCCCAACGGCAGTATTCTATGGGAGGCCGGGTGGGGGAGCGGGCTGGTGCCGCCTTAAACAGGCCCGCGCGTAAAACCCTTACAGCGCCTCGCCGCTCAGCCGCTGGCACAGCATGTCGAGCTGATCGAGCGTGGAATAGTTGAGCGTCAGGCTGCCGCCCTTCGCGCCATGGCTGATCCGCACCGTCAGGCCGAGCAAATCGGCAAGCTGGGTTTCGAGCGCGGCGATATCGGTGTCGCGGCCGCCGGTGCCGGCGCGGTCGCGCGCGCGATCGGGCTTCGCGGCGCGCGCCAGCCGCTCGGTCTCGCGCACCGACAGCCCCTTGGCGATGACCTGCGCGGCCAGCGCCTCAGGATCGGGCGCACCGATCAGCGCGCGGGCATGGCCCATCTGCAGCGCACCGGCGACGACATGCGCCTGCACCGCCGGCGGCAGATCGAGCAGCCGCAGCAGATTGGCGATGTGGCTGCGCGACTTGTGGACCAGCCGGCCCAGCGCTTCCTGGCTGTGGCCATAATCGTCGATCAGCCGCGAATAGGCCGCCGCCTCTTCGATCGCGTTCAGGTCCTGCCGCTGGATATTTTCGACTAGCGCGATTTCCATCGTCTGCGCATCGTCGAAATCACGAACGATTACAGGCACTTCGTGCAGCCGTGCCCGCTGGGCCGCGCGCCAGCGCCGCTCGCCGGCGACAATTTGATAGCCGCGCCCGTGCGGCCGGACGACAATCGGCTGGATCAGCCCGCGCGCCGCAATCGATTCGGCCAGTTCGTCGAGCGCGGCCTCATCGAAATGGCGGCGCGGCTGGCCGGGATGCGGGGTGAGCGCGCCGACGGGCAGCAGCTTCACGCCGGCCGGCGCCGCCGCGCCCGGCTCCACCGGCGCCTCGCGCGCGACGTCGCCCATCAGCGCGGACAGGCCACGGCCCAGGCCCGGGCGGGGTTTGCGAACGGTTTCGGTCATGCGGCAGCTCGGGTCGATGGCGGAAGCCGGTGGATCAGTTCCCGGGCGAGCGCGATATAGGCCTCCGACCCCGGGCAGCGATGGTCATAGATCAGCGCCGGCAGCCCGTGGCTGGGCGCTTCGGACAGGCGCACATTGCGCGGGATGACGGTGTCGAACACCACCTTGCCCAGCACCGCGCGCACATCATCGGCCACCTGGTCGGTCAGCCGGTTGCGGCGGTCATACATGGTGAGCGCGACCCCCAGGATCGACAGCCCGGGGTTGAAGCGGGCGCGAATCCGCTCGACCGTGTTGAGCAGCTGGCTCAACCCTTCAAGCGCGAAGAATTCGCATTGCAGCGGCACCAGCAGCGAATCGGCCGCGACCATCGCGTTGATGGTCAGCAGGCCGAGCGAGGGCGGGCAGTCGATCAGGATCACGTCCCATTGCTCGCCGCCGCGCTTCACCGCCTGGTTCAGCCGGTGGGTGCGCTCCTCGAACTCGACCAGCTCGATTTCCGCGCCCGACAGATCGACGGTGGCTGGCACGATCGACAATTTGGGCACGCGGGTGGCAATCGCCGCCTCGGCCACGCCCAGATCGCCGATCAGCAGGTCATAGGAGGAGCGCTCGCGCTCCGCCCGGCCGATGCCGAGCCCGGTCGAGGCATTGCCCTGCGGATCGAGATCGATGATCAGCGTGCTGATGCCCGTCGCGGCGAGTGCGGTGCCCAGGTTGATGGCGGTGGTCGTCTTGCCGACGCCGCCTTTCTGGTTGGCGATGGCGATGCAGATCATCGGCGGGCGACACCTTCTGCGATTACGATCAGCGACTCGGGGTCGGTGAAGCTGGGTTCCACGTGGAACACTCCATGCCATGCACGCGCCGCCATCGCCACTTCTTCGCGGGCCGATTTCCCCTTGGGCAGCAGCCAGCGCGTTTTTGGTGTGGATAAATGAAAGGCGGCGCCGAGCAGATCGACGAGCGCCGCGACCGCGCGCGCCGAGATGACGGCGGCTTCCCCCGTCACCGCCTGTGCCCGCGCGGCCTCAACCCGTGCATGGGTGAGGCCGAGCGCGGCGGCCGAGTCGCGCAGAAAATCGGCGCGCTTGCGGCGCGGCTCGACCATCAGCACCGGGCGTTCGCTGAGCAGCGCGACGATCATGCCGGGAAAGCCCGCGCCGGTTCCGATGTCGATCCACAGCCCCTCCCCCGGCGCGCGGAGCAGCAGCTGCGCCGAATCGACGACGTGCCGTCGCCAGATGTCAGGGAGCGTCGCGGCCGACACCAGATTCTGCCGCCCCTGCTCGGCCACCACCCGCGTGACAAAGTCGGCGACCGCCGTTTCACGTGAAACACCGAAATGATCGCGCAGCCAGGCCCGCGCCTCCGCCTCGGTCACGCCGCGCGCTTCTTGCTGTGCAGCAGAATGGCCGACAGCGCGGCCGGGGTGATGCCGCGAATCCGCCCGGCCGCCGCCAGCGTTGGCGGGGCCGCCGCGCGCAGCCGCTCGACCATCTCCAGCGACAGGCCCGGAATCGCGGCATAGTCCAGCCCGGCGGGCAGCGGCGTGGCTTCGCCCGCGCGCAGCTCGGCAATTTCGGCCGCCTGCCGCTCCAGATAGGGGGCATAGCGCGCATCCTCGGCCATTTCGGCGAGCAGCGCGGGGTCGTGCGCGCCCGGCAGTTCGGGCGCGACATGGCCGATCTCGACATCCGGGAAGCGCAGCCACTCGCGCGCCGCCAGGGTGCCGGCATCGAGCGCCACCATCGCCCCCCGCGCACGCAGTGTCGCCGCGCCGACCGGCTGGGCGAGCGCCGCCCCGATCTCGGCCCGCGCCGCGCCCCGCGCGCGATACCGCGCCAGCCGCGCTGGCCCCAGCGCGCCCGCACCCTCCGCAATGTCGGCCAACCGCGTCTCGGCACTGTCCGCGCGCAGATGCAATCGATACTCGGCGCGCGCGGTAAGCATGCGATAGGGTTCGGTCACGCCCTGCAGCACCAGATCGTCGATCATCACGCCCAGATAGCTCGACGCCCGGTCGAGCAGCAGCGGCGCCCGGCCGAGCACCCAGGCGGCCGCATTCAGCCCGGCCACCAGCCCCTGCGCCGCCGCCTCCTCATAGCCGGTGGTGCCGTTGATCTGCCCCGCGCAGTAAAGTCCCGGCAGCGCGCGCACGGCGAGCGTCGGGTCGAGCGCGCGCGGGTCGATATGGTCATATTCCACCGCATAGCCCGGCTGGACGATCCGCGCCCCCTCCAGCCCCTCGATCGAGGCGATCAGCGCCGCCTGCACATCCACCGGCAGCGAGGTGGAAATGCCGTTGGGATAGATGGTCGCGTCGTCGAGCCCCTCCGGCTCCAGGAAGATCTGGTGCCCGTCACGGTCGGCAAAGCGGTGGATCTTGTCCTCGATCGACGGGCAATAGCGCGGCCCGGCCGCATCGATTGCGCCGGTGAACAGCGGCGACCGGTCCAGCGCGGCGGCGATGATGGCGTGGGTGCGCGCGTTCGTCCGCGTCACCGCGCAGAACAGCTGGGGCAGCCGCCGTGCCGGCGTCATCGGCGACATCGTCCAGCCCGCCTCGTCGCTCGGCTGCTCGGCCAGCCGCGCCCAGTCGATCGTGCGCCCGTCGAGCCGGGGCGGCGTGCCCGTTTTCAGCCGCGCCATCGGCAGCGCGAGCGCACGTAGTTGAACGCCCAGCCGCGTCGCCGCACGCTCGTTCACGCGCCCGCCCTCGCCGCGCTCCTCGCCGCAGAACAGCCGCCCGCCCAGAAAAGTGCCCGTCCCCAGCACGACCGCGCGCCCGGCCAGCGTGCGGCCATCCTCCAGCGTGACTCCCGCCACCGCGCCCTGATGCACGCAAAGCGCGGCCGCCTCGCCCTCGATCACGGTCAGCCCCGGCTGCGCGGCGAGCATCGCCTGGATCGCGCCGGCGTAGAGCCGACGGTCGGCCTGCACGCGCGGCCCCTGCACGGCCATGCCCTTGCTCTGGTTGAGCATGCGGTAATGGATACCCGCCGCGTCCGCCGCGCGCGCGATCAGCCCGTCAAACGCGTCCACCTCGCGCACCAGATGGCCCTTGCCCAGCCCGCCAATTGCCGGATTGCACGACATCGCGCCGATCCGGGCACGGTCGAAGCTCACCAGCGCGGTGCGCGCGCCGGCGCGGGCCGACGCGGCGGCCGCCTCGGTGCCGGCATGCCCGCCGCCGATGACGATCACGTCAAACTGCTCCATGGCCCGACCGCCTAGGCGCCGCGCGCGCGTGAGTCAAAGCTGTTCCACGTGGAACATCATTTGCCGATGCAGAAGCGCGAGAACAGCGCGTCGAGCATCGCCTCGGTCCCGGCCGCGCCGGTGATCGCGTCGAGCGCGCGGCGCGCGGCGCGCAGTTCCTCGGCAATGATCAGCGGGTTGGTGGCCGCGCTCGCCGCATCGAGCGCCGCCAGCGCCGCCTCGGCCAGCGCCCGCTGCCGCACGTTGAGCGCCAGCTGATCCTCGCGCGGCAGCAGCGCGGCGGCGCGTTCGGCCAGCGCCTGCCAGAGCGCCGCCATCCCCTCGCCCCGCTGCGCCGACACCGCCAGCCGGCCGGCCGGCGCCTCACCGCGCGCATCGGCACGGGGGAACAGCCACAGCGCCTGCGCATAGGGCGGCGGATCGTCCCCCAGCCACAGCACGATATCGGCCGCCGCCGCCGCTTCCACCGCGCGGGCGATGCCGATCGCCTCGATCGCATCATCGGTCGCCGCCGCCAGCCCGGCGGTGTCGGTGAACAGATAGGCAATGCCGTCGCGCGTCACCGGCGCCTCGATCCGGTCGCGCGTGGTGCCCGAAATCGGCGAGACGATTGCCGCCTCGCGCTCGACCAGCGCGTTGAGCAATGTCGACTTGCCGGCATTGGGCGGCCCGGCCAGCACCACGCGCACGCCGTCACGCAACCGCTCCACCGGAGGCGCGGCAAGCACCGTGCTCATCTCCCCGGTCAGCGCCGCCAGCGCCGCGCGCACCCCGGCATCGGGCGCATCGCCCACATCCTCCTCATCCGAAAAATCGAGTGCCGCCTCGACCAGCGCCGATACGGCAAGCGTCGCATGCACCCAGCCCCGTACCGCGCGGCTCACCGCCCCCTCTGCCGAGGCCAGCGCGCTCAGCCGCTGGCGCTCGGTCTCAGCCATCAACAGGTCGCCCAGCCCTTCGGCTTCCGCCAGGTCGATCCGCCCATTGGCGAGCGCCCGCCGGGTGAATTCGCCCGGCGCTGCTGGTGAGAGCCCGGCCGCCGCCAGCGCGGCCGACACCGCCGCCACCACTGCGCGGCCGCCATGAAGGTGAAGCTCGACCAGATCCTCACCGGTCGCGCTGGCAGGGCCGGGAAACACCAGCACCAGCGCCCGGTCGAGCAGCGCATCAGTGCCAGGATCGCGCAGTGCCCGCACCCCGGCGCGCCGTGGCGGCGGCAGCGCGCCCGCCAGCCGACCGGCGACCGCCAGCGCCGCCGGCCCGCTCAGCCGCATCACCGCGATCGCGGCGGGCGGCGCGCCGCTCGACACCGCAAAGATGGTGGTCACCGCGCGCCTATTTCTGCACGGCGGTCTCGAACAATTGGCGCCAGAATTTCATCCCCGCCTCCCCCATCGGTGCCCAGCTGCGCATCACCGCGTCGATCATCTCGGGCTTCACGGTGCCGTCCATCGAACTCAGCAGCGCCGCGACATATTTGTCATGCACCGGCGTGAAATCGGGCAGGCCCATCACCCGGCGTGCTTCCTCGGGCGTGCATTCCACCTCGACATTGATCTTCATGGGGCATCGCTCCTTTTCGCGGTTGTGCGGCGCTCGGGCCACGGCATAGTAGGGCCATGTATGCGCGCGAACAGGGTGGTCTCGCAACGCCGATTGCCTGGATCGGCTTGACGGCAGCGGGCGAGCGGCTGCTGGGCATCACGATATCGGGCGAACCGGGGCCGAAAGCCACCGGCAGCTTCCTGCGCGGTGTTGCCGATCAGCTGGAGGCGTGGTTCGCCGGCGCGCGGCACGATTTCGATGTGGCGCTCACCCCCGCCGCCACGCCGCGCGGCGAAACCTTGCGCGCGGGGCTGATCGGCGTCGGCTATGGCAGCACGATGAGCTATGGCGCGCTGGCCCACCAGCTCGGCTCGGCGCCGCGCGCGATCGGCCAGCTCTGCGCGCGCAATCCCTTCCCCATCATCGTACCGTGCCACCGCATTCTGGGCGCGGGCGGCGCGCTCGGTCAGTATTCCGCCGGCGACGGGAGCGCGACGAAGGCCTGGCTGCTGGCGCATGAACGCACCCACGCGCAGGTTTCTGACTAAATAATTGATAGATATGGATTAATCAGGAAACCATGCCTAACATCGGCTGCAGATCGTGCCAGCCTTCCATGATCATGCGCCCCGCGACATACAGGATCACCGCCAGCCCCAGCCACGCGATCCAGCGATAGCGCTCAATGTAGCGGGCAATGATGTTGGCGGCGAGGCCCATCAGCGCGACTGACAGCACCAGCCCGACCACCAATATGCCCGGATGCTCGCGCGCGGCCCCCGCCACCGCCAGCACATTGTCCAGGCTCATCGAGACATCGGCCACGGCCACCGCCCAGGCGGCGCCGGCAAAGCTCTTGGGCACCGGCACGCCGTGATCCTCGGCACCGTCCGGCCCCTCGACATGCACCGGGCGCAGCTCCCGATACATTTTCCACGCCACCCACAGCAGCAGCAGCCCGCCGCCAAACACCAGGCCGAATTGTTTGAACCGTTCCAGCCCATAGAGAATGGCGACGGCAAAGACGATGCGCAGCACCAGCGCGGCAAAAATGCCCACCGCAATCACCCGGCGGCGCTGGGCGGGCGGCAGCCCGGCGGCGAGCGCGCCAACGACAATCGCATTGTCGCCAGCGAGCGCGACATCGATCAGCACCACGGTTGCAAAGGCGACCAGCGCCCCCCAGGAGCCGAGATGGGTGAAGTCGTGGACGATCCGCTCGCCCAGCATCGCCATTGTCATCGGCGATGCGGCGGCAAGAACAGCGAGCATTCCCACCGCGCGTTACTGGTTCATCGAATCGAAGAAATCCTCGTTGGTCTTCGAATCCTTCATCTTGTCGAGCAGGAATTCCATCGCGTCGATGGTGCCCATCTGCATCAGAATGCGCCGCAGCACCCACATCTTGGAAAGCTTGGCCTTGTCGACCAGCAATTCTTCCTTGCGCGTGCCCGACTTGCCGACATCGAGCGCGGGGAAGATGCGCTTGTCGGCCACCTTGCGATCGAGCACGATTTCGCTGTTACCGGTGCCCTTGAACTCTTCGAAAATCACTTCGTCCATGCGGCTGCCGGTGTCGATCAGCGCGGTGGCGATGATCGACAGCGAGCCGCCTTCTTCGATGTTGCGCGCGGCACCGAAAAAGCGCTTGGGCCGCTGCAGCGCGTTCGCATCGACGCCGCCGGTCAGCACCTTGCCGGAGCTCGGCACCACGGTGTTGTAGGCGCGGCCCAGGCGCGTGATCGAATCGAGCAGGATGACGACATCCTTCTTGTGCTCGACCAGGCGCTTGGCCTTTTCGATCACCATTTCGGCCACCTGCACGTGCCGCTGCGCCGGTTCGTCGAAGGTGGAGGAAATCACCTCGCCCTTCACGCTGCGCTGCATGTCGGTCACTTCCTCGGGCCGCTCGTCGATCAGCAGCACGATCAGAAAGACTTCGGGGTGATTGTCGGTGATCGCCTTGGCGATGTTCTGCAGGAGCACGGTCTTGCCGACGCGCGGCGGCGCGACGATCAGCGCGCGCTGGCCCTTGCCCTGTGGCGAGACGATGTCGATCACGCGCGCCGACTTGTCCTTCACGGTCGGGTCGTGCGGATCGAGCGTCAGCTTCTCGTCCGGGTAAAGCGGCGTCAGATTGTCGAAATTGACGCGGTGGCGCAGCGCGTCGGGATCATCGAAATTGACCGAGGTCAGGCGCGTCAGCGCGAAGTAGCGCTCGCCATCCTTCGGCCCGCGAATTTCGCCTTCCACCGTGTCCCCGGTGCGCAGGCCGAATTTGCGGACCTGGTTGGGCGAAACATAGATGTCGTCGGGGCCGGCCAGATAATTGGCCTCCGGGCTGCGCAGAAAGCCGAAACCGTCGGGCAGCACTTCGATGGTGCCCAGCCCCATGATCTGTTCGCCATTATCGGCTTCCACCTTCAGGATGGCGAACATCAGATCCTGCTTGCGCATGGTCGATGCGCCTTCCACGCCGAGGCGTTCGGCCATTTCGACGAGTTCGGCGGGAGTTTTCTTCTTGAGGTCGGCTAAATGCATCGAGATGGTCCGAAAGTTTTGGGGGGAAGCGCCGCGCGGACAGATCAACGGACGGCGTGCAACAGGCAGGACGGGGCGTAAAGCACCCGCCCGACGGCCCTATGTCGGGGCCGCGACCAAGTCAAGCAAGCCTCAGAAAGGTTGCGCGACGACCAGCAGCACGATCAGGATCGCAGCAATCCCGGGAACTTCATTGGCCAGCCGCAATTGCTTGCCCGTCAGCCGCACTTCGCCGCGCGCCAGCCGCTTCGAATAGCTGGTCGCCCAGTGATGATAGCCGGTCAGCAGCACCACGAGCGCAAACTTCGCGTGCAGCCAGCCAAGCCCGGCCGATCCGCTGAACAACCCCAGATGCGCCGCCAGCATCAGCCCCAATGCCCAGACCACGATCGACGACGGCGTCAGGATGATCTGGCGCAGCTTCTTCTCGCGCTCGATCCAACGCGCCGCCATCGCGCCGTCCAGCCCGTCTTCCTGATGATAGACCAGAAAGCGCGGCAGCATGAACAGCCCCGCCATCCAGAAGATGACGAAGATGACATGCGCCGCCTTCACCCAGGGATAGGCAGAGCCCAGCCAGCCCATCATCCGCGCACCCGCTTCACCAGTGCCTCGACATGGGCAATGGGCGTGTCCTGCAAAATGCCATGGCCCAGGTTGAACACATGCGGTCGCTCGGGGAAGGCTGCCAGCACCCGGTCGATCGCGGCATCGAGCGTGGCACCGCCCGTCACCAGCGCGAGCGGATCGAGATTGCCCTGCACCGGCAGCTCAGGGGGCAACGCCGCATTGGCCCAGGCCGGATCGAGCGTTTCATCCAGCCCGAGCGCATCGACCCCCGTCCCGCGCGCATAATCGACCAGTTTCGCGCCCGCCCCCTTGGGAAAGCCGATGATCACCGCGCCGGGCACGCGCGCGCGCAGCCGGCGGACAATCTCAGCATTGGGGGCGATCACCCATTGCTCGAACTGCTGGGGGGAAAGACTGCCGGCCCAGCTGTCGAACAGCTGCACCGCATCGACCCCGGCGGCGAACTGCCCGGCGAGATAATCGACCGTCCAGTCGGTGATCGCGTCGATGATTTCCTGAAACGCCGCCGGATCGCGATAGGCATAGCGCCGCGTCTCCGCCTGATCCTTGCTGCCGCGCCCGGCGACCATATAGGTCGCAACCGTCCAGGGGCTGCCGGCAAAGCCCAGAAAGGTCGTCTCCGGCGCCAGCATCGCCGCCACCCGGCGCACCGTGTCATAGACCGGCTCCAGCCGCTCCGGTGCTGCCTCCAGCGCCGCCAGCGCATGATCGACCAGCGGGGGCGACAGTTCCGGCCCCTCACCCACACCGAAGCGCAGCGCCTGGCCCATTGCCGAAGGGATCATCAAGATGTCGGAAAACAGGATCGCGGCATCGAAGCCGAAGCGCCGCAGCGGCTGCACGGTCACCTCGGCGGCCGCCTCGCTGTCGTTCACCAGGTCGAGAAAACCGCCCTTTTCGGCTCTAAGCGCGCGATATTCGGGCAGATAGCGACCCGCCTGACGCATGAGCCACATCGGCGGGCGGGCCTGGCGCTCCCCTTTCAGTGCCGCCAGCAGCGTCTTGGTCACAAGGCCCCCCTTATCAATAGAATCTTAATTATAGGATGTTGTGGTTGTGGGTCGGTTGATCGCTGGGCTTAAGCAACCATGCGCATTTTGCCAACAGCTTGACCGGCCGAACCCCGGCGAATCCGCAGCGAGTCGGGCGCACCACCCCCGTCATCCACAGGCTGTTGATGCAATCATCGGCTGTGCGCGGCGTTGTGGACAAGGTGCCGGCTTATCCACCGGGGCCAGCCGGCTTGGCGGGGGCGGCCAGTTGCGCTAGCGCTTCTGCCCGTCTTTTCCACAAAAGCGTGCCCATGATCCGCCTGCACCTCCATCTGCTCTCGGATTCGACCGGGGAAACGCTCGAAAACATCGCCAAGGCAGCGCTTGCCCAATATGACGATGTGGAGACGATCCGCCATTTCTGGCCGATGGTGCGCAGCGAAGCGCATCTGGAGCGCATCCTGCAGGAAATCGCGCAGAATCCGGGCCTGGTCCTGTTCACGCTGGTGAACGCCGACATGCGGCGGATTCTGGAGGCGCAGTGCCGCGCGCTGGGGCTGGCTGCGGTCGCGCCGCTCGATCCGGTCACCGATGTCCTGTCCGGCCTGCTCGGCCAGGCGGCAAAGGCGCGGCCGGGCCGCCAGCACATGCTCGACGCCGCCTATTTCGCAAGGGTGGAAGCGATCCACTACACCATGGCGCATGACGATGGCGTGGGGCATGAGGATTGGGAGGAGGCCGATATCGTGCTGGCCGGCGTCTCGCGCTCGTCGAAAACGCCGACCTCGATCTATCTCGCCAATCGGGGCTATAAGACCGCCAACATCCCGATCGTGCTGGAAGTGCCGCCGCCGCCAGCGCTGTTCTCATTGAAGCATCCGCTGGTCGTGGGGCTGACGACCAGTGCCGACCGGTTGATCCAGGTGCGGCGCAACCGGCTGTTGTCGCTCAACCAGGCGCCGGAGACCGCCTATGTCGACCAGGACGCGGTCAGCCGCGAAGTCGCCTATGCGCGGCGCATGTTTGCCGACAATGGCTGGCCGGTGATCGACGTGACGCGCCGCTCGATCGAGGAAACGGCCGCCGCCGTTATCGGCCTGGTGCAGGAGCGGCGCGGGTGAGGCTGGTGCTCGCCTCGCAAAGCGCCTCGCGCCGGGCGATGCTGACTGCCGCCGGCGTGCCGTTCGAGGCCATCGCCGCGCCGGTGGATGAGGCAGCGGTGAAGGCGGCGCTCGCCCCTATCGCACCGCGCGATCTGGCTGATCGCCTCGCCGAGATGAAGGCGCTGAAAGGATCGGCGCTGCGCCCCGACGCACTGGTGCTGGGCAGCGATTCGATTGCGGCGCTCGCCGATGGCCGGCTGCTCGACAAGCCCGAAAGCCGCGCGCAGGCGGGCGAGCATCTCTCGGCCATGTCGGGCACGGTGATGCAGCTGATCAGCGCTGCCGTCATCGCCGAAGCGGGCGTGCCGGTGTGGCGCCATGTCGCCACCGCCGAGCTTGCCGTGCGGCCGCTGTCGCCGGCGTTTATCGATGCCTATCTGGACGCCGAATGGCCCGCCATATCCGGATGCGCCGGTGCCTTCCGCATCGAAGGGCCCGGCGTGCAGCTGTTCGCGCGCGTTTCGGGCGACCATTTCACCATATTGGGCATGCCGTTGCTGCCGGTGCTCGATTATTGCCGCACGCGCGGGGTGATTGCCGCATGAGCTATGCCGAAGTGATCGGCGATCCCATCGCCCATTCCAAATCGCCGCTCATCCATGGCTTCTGGCTGAAAGCGCTGGGCATCGATGCCGAGTATCGCGCGCTGCAGGTGCCGCCCGAGGGGCTGGGCGATTATTTCGCCGCCCGCGCGCGCGATACCGCCTGGCGCGGGTGCAACGTCACGCTGCCGCACAAGGTGGCAGTGCTCGACCATGTCGGCGATCCGGGCGGCGTGCGCGCCTCGATCGGCGCGGTGAACACGGTGGTGCGCGGCGAGGATGGGCTGATCGGCACCAACACCGATGCCGCGGGCTTTTATGCGCCGATTGCCGGGCTCGATCTGGCCGGCAAGCCGGTGGTCGTGGTGGGCGCAGGTGGTGCGGCGCGCGCCATCCTGTTCGCGCTGTCGCGGCTTGGCGTCGGCCGGGTGACCTGCCTCAACCGCAATCCGCTGAAGGCGGCCGCGCTGCTGGCGGGCTTCGGGCTGAAGGGGGATGCGCTGCCGCTCGGCGCGCCGCTGCCACCGGCGGCGCTGCTCGTCAATGCCAGTTCGCTCGGCATGGCGGGGCAGCCGCCGCTCGCGCTCGACCTCGCGCCGCTGCCCGAGGATGCCTGGGTCTATGACATTGTCTATGCCCCGCTGGAGACGCCGCTGCTGGCCGCCGCCCATGCGCGCGGGCTGGAAACGGTGGACGGCCTCGAAATGCTGATCGGCCAGGCCGCGCTTGCCTTTGAGCTGTTCTTCGATGCTGCGCCGCCGCGCGACCGCGATGACGAGCTGCGCGCGGTGCTGACGGCGTGATCATCCTCGGCCTCACCGGATCGATCGGCATGGGCAAGTCGACGGTTGCGAAAATGTTCGTCGACGAAGGCGTGCCGGTGTTCGATGCCGATGCCACCGTCCATGCGCTGCAGGGGCCGGGCGGCGCGCTGCTTCCGGCGATTGAGGCGGCCTTTCCGGGCACCACCGGCCCGACCGGGGTGGACCGGGCAAGGCTCGGCGCAATCGTGTTCCACGATTCTGCCGCGATGCAGCGACTCGAAGCGATCGTCCACCCCGCCGTCGCGGCCGAGCGCGCGGCGTTCCTCGCGCGGCATCAGGCGCTGCCGCTGGTCGTGTTCGACGTGCCCTTGCTGTTCGAAACGGGTGGGGAAAAATCTGTGGACAAGGTGGTGGTGGTTTCGGCAGACGCCGCCACCCAGCGCGCGCGGGTGCTGGCAAGACCCGGGCAAAGCACGGAAAAATTCGAAGCGATCCTGGCGCGGCAACTGCCCGATGCGCAAAAGCGGGCGCGCGCGGATTATATCATCCCAACCGATGTGCCGCTGGCCGAGACGCAGGCGGCCGTGCGCGCGCTGATCGCTTGCCTGTTGGCCGAACAGGGTCAATAATGTGACAAATGCGCGAGATCGTTTTCGACACTGAAACCACCGGCCTCAGTTTCTCGGCCGGGGACAGGCTGGTCGAGTTCGGCGCGATCGAACTGGTCCACCGTGTGCCGACGGGCGCGCGCTTCCACCGCTATTTCAACCCGGAACGCGCCATGCCGGCCGAGGCGCAGGCAGTCCACGGCCTGTCCGATGCTTTTCTGGCCGACAAGCCGCTGTTTGCCGACGAAGTGGCGGCGCTGCTCGACTTTCTGGGGGACAGCCCGTTGGTCGCGCACAATGCCGGGTTCGACTTCGGCTTCATGAATGGCGAGCTGCGCCGGCTGGGGCTGGCGCCGCTCGGCCCCGACCGGATGGTCGACACGCTCCAGCTGGCGCGCGTGCGCCACCCCGGCGCCAAGCACACGCTCGATGCGTTATGCTCCCGCTATGGCATCGACCGCAGCCACCGCGTGCTGCACGGCGCGCTGCTCGATGCCGAGCTGCTGGCGCAGGTCTATGTCGAGCTGACCGGCGGCCGCCAGATCGGGCTGGGCCTGGCCGAGGCGGCAGTGGCGCCCGAGCCGGTGCCGGCGGCCGCCGCTGCCCACCGGCAGGCGCGGCCGCCCCGCCATTTCGCACCGAGCGACGCCGAGCGCGCCGCCCATGCCGCGTTTCTGGAGACGATCAAGGCGCCGCTCTGGCTGGCGGACGGCTGAATTCCCGCACGGGTGGCCCGATGGCGCCCGTGCCAATGCAAGGAGGATGGGATGGACATTCGGCTCTCCGGACATCAGGTCGATACCGGCGACGCGCTGCGCCAGCATGTGAGCGAGCGGCTGAGCGTGATGACCGAAAAGCTGTTCCCGCGCGCCCTGTCTTCCCAGGTCACGATGGGCCGGGGGCCGCACGATGTGGGCTTTACCTGCGACATCGTCTTCCACGTGATGCAGGGCGTGGTGCTGAAAGGAAGCGGCCGCGCGGCGGATGCGCATGTCGCGGTCGATGGCGCTGCCGACAAGATCGAAAAGCAGCTGCGCCGCTACAGCCGGCGGCTGAAGGACCGCAACAGCGCCGGGCCCCAGGCCAGCGTGGACGATGCCGGCTATACCGTGTTCGTCGAGCCCGAGGCGGAGGAAGTGCATGACGATTTTCCCCCCGTCATCGCCGAAACCCGGGTCGATGTGCCCGACGCCACCGTGTCCGACGCGGTGATGATGCTCGACCTGCGCAACACCAACGCGCTGCTGTTCCGCAACACCGGCACCGGCATCTACAACATGGTCTATCGCCGGGGTGACGGAACCATCGGCTGGGTGGAGCCGAACCGCGCCGGTTGAGCGCTTTCGCCATCGTCCATTCAGCGCTATGGGACGGCTCCCGAGTTTTCAGGGCTTGTAGGTGCATGATGACCGACTTCAGTGCGTTGCTGCGCGGGGACACCGTGCTGGAGGGGGTGACGGCATCGGGCAAGAAGGCGCTGCTCAACCAGCTCGCCGGCGCGCTGGCCCAGGCGCATGGGCTGGACGCGAAGGCGGCGGCCACCGCCCTGTTCGCGCGCGAAAAGCTGGGCTCCACCGGCTTTGGCGGGGCGATTGCCATTCCGCACGGCAAGCTGGAGGGGCTGGCCCGACCGGTCGGGCTGTTCGCGCGGCTGGCCGAACCCATCGATTTTCAGGCGATTGACGAGCTGCCGGTCGATCTGGTGTTCGTGATGCTGTCACCGCCTTTGGGCGGGGCGGAGCATCTGCGCGCGCTGGCCAGCGTCTCGCGCCGGCTGCGCGATGCCGGCTTCGTGGCCAAGCTGCGCGGCGCCGGCTCGCCCGATGCGCTTTATGCGCTGTGGACGGCGGAAGAGGCGCGCGATGCCGCCTGAGGGCGGCGCGGCTCCTTCCGGCGCGCTGGCCCATTACCGTGCGCTCGAATCGCTTTATGCCGCCGCCCCGATCAACGCGCTGTTCGAGTCGCAGCTCGAAATCACGGGTGCTGGCGAAGCGCGCATCCGCTTCCGGCTGGACCGGCGCCATTTCCATGCCGGCGGCGCGGTGCACGGCACCAGCTATTTCAAGATGCTGGACGATGCCGCTTTCTATGCCGCCAACACGCTGGTCACCGACCGGTTCCTGCTGACGACGCAGTTCAACCTGCTGTTCACCCGGCCGCTAGGCGAGGGCTGGGCGACGGCCGAGGGCCGCTGGGTGAGCGGGCAGCGCCGCGTGCTGATCGCCGATGCGCGGCTGATCGACGCCAGCGGGGAGGAAGTGGCGCGCGGCACCGGCACCTTCATGCGCTCGCGCCTGCCGCTGTCCACGCTGGCCGGCTATCGCCCGGCATGAGCGGCCGGCTGCCGACGCATCTGGTCGTGTCGGCGCTGCTGCGGCGGGTGAATGATGCCGGCGGGCTGGGCACGGTGCTGGCGCGCGGCGATGCCGATGCCGGCGCGGTGCTGATCATCACGAGCGAACGCGGCGCCGGTCCGCGCTGCCTGGAACGCGCGCCGGGGCTTGACGGGCAGGCCCGGCTGGCCGCCACCGGGCCAGACGATGGCGATCTGCAGTCGATCGCCGAATACTGGCAGCGGCGCCGTGTGCGCGACCCCGATTTGTGGGTTATTGAACTGGATATCGCGCAAGCCGAACGGTTCGCCGCTGAAACGATGCTGCTTTATTGACCCGTTAACCGGACGGGCGCATCGGGGCGGCGGTTTTAAAGGCGTGGGCCGATGTGGTGCGATCACCTTCGGTAACGCAGACGGGGAGTAGCCCGGAATCGACAGGCGATAACCGCCCTTTTCGATCCACCGCGCGCTTCCTGCACAGTCAGAATGTCAAATGCCCGGTTTTCGTGTTGCCGCTGTGTCGGCGCTTTTTTGTACCCTGATTTTTGCGGCCTCCAGCACGCCCGGTCTGGCGTCGGGGCCGGACAAGCCGGTGGCGCTGCCCACCCCCGTGCTCGATAAGGCACCCCAGGCGCAGCCGCTGCTGCCCGATCCCAAGGCCGAAGATCTCGACGATAACGAACTGGTCGCTCAGGCCGACCATGCCACGCTGGCGGCTGCTGTCGCCGCGCAGGGCGTGCCCGATGCGGTGGACGACGATCTGCGCTGTCTGGCCGGTGCCGTCTATTTCGAATCGAAGGGCGAACCGCTCGCCGGCCAGCTGGCGGTGGCGCATGTCATCCTCAACCGCACCGAATCGGGCCGCTTCCCGACCTCGATCTGCGCGGTGGTGAAGCAGCCCGGCCAATTCTCGTTCGTGCGCGGCGGCGCGATGCCGTCGATCCCCGACAACCATGCCTATCGCACCGCGATTGCGGTCGCGCAGGTGGCGATGGCCGATGCGTGGGAAAATCCGGTCGAGGATGCGCTTTATTTCCACGCCGCGCGCGTGTCTCCGCAATGGGGCAAGCGCCGGGTGGCGGCGATCGGCAACCACATCTTCTATCGCTGATCCATCTTCCCGAAGTTCTGATTATGTTCTAATGCCGGGGGCAATGATTGCGCCCGGCATCGACTCCGCTTCGGCTCCCGCCGCCCCGCTTGCCGCTGACGTGGCGCGCGGGGTGGCGCGGATGCTGCTGCGCCATGACGTCGTCGCGCTGGCCGAGGTGCCGCTGGACGGGGGCCGGCGTGCCGACCTGATGGCGGTGGACGCGCGCGGCATCATCACCATCGTGGAGATCAAGGTGGCGCGCAGCGACCTGCTGGGCGACGGCAAATGGCAGGATTATCTGCCGCATTGCGACCGTTTCTTCTGGGCGCTCCCCGCCGGGTTCGACACCCGCCCGCTGGAGGGGGCGGCCTTTTTGCCGGAGCGCACCGGCATCATCCTGGCCGACCGTTATGACGCGATGATCGCGCGCGAGGCATCGTCGCACCCGCTTGCCGCCCCCACGCGCAAGCGGCTGCTGCTGCATTTCGCCCGCCGCGCCGCCCGGCGGCTGACGCTGCTGACCGATCCCGAGGCGGGGGTATTGGTTTAGGGTTCGATCAGGCGGTTCCAGCCCGCACCCGTTTCAGCGAAAGCTCAAACCAGCCCTAAGGCGTGGGGCCGGAGACGGCGCGGCGGTCGCGCCGGGGCAGCGTGTCGAAATACTTGCCCAGCGCCGGCATGCGCGTATCCGCCTTGGCATAGGCGCGGGCCGACAGCCCGGCGACATTGTCCGGCTGGTCAGGGTTGGCGCCGGCCTTCACCAGTTCCTCGATCATCGCCATGCTGCGCCGCTGCACCGCAATGATCAGCGGTGTCTCGCCAGCCTGATTGGCCAGGTTCACATTGGCCTTGGCCGCCACGAAAATCGCGATCAGCTCGTCATGTCCGCCATTCACCGCCACCAGCAGCGGCGTGTTGCCGCGCCCGTCGCGCGCATTGGGATTGGCGCCCTTTTGCAGCAGGAAGCGCGTCCAGAGCTGGTCGCCGCGCTTGGCGGTGATGTGCAGGCCCGTTTCGCCGGTGTTGAAATCGCGGTGGTTGACCACCGTCGTGCCCGGAGCGTTGAGCAGCTCGGTCGCTTCCTCGCCCTTGGCGTCGCGCACCGCCTGCAGGAACTTGTAACCGTCGGACTGGCCGAGCTGGGCCGCAGCAGGCGCTGCCACCGCCAACGCGGCCAGAAACAATTTCCAACGCGTCCACATCACTGTCTTCCTTCGTTCAAACCGCCCTGAACCGGGGCTTGTGCGCCAGCCGATAACAGATCATGGCGGGGGGATGAAACCGCTGTTTCGCGTTTTGCCGGTGCTCGCTGCCGCGTTCATCGCCAGCTGTTCGCCAGGGCCCGCCGCGCAGCCGCCGCTGGCCGGCGCCGCCATTGGCGGGCCGTTCACGCTGACCGACCAGCATGGCAAGCGCGTCAGCGACCGCGACTTTGCCGGCAAATACCGCATCTTCTATTTCGGCTATACCTTCTGCCCCGATGTCTGCCCGGTTGACGTGATGCGGCTGAGCGCGGGGCTGAAGGCGCTGGAGGCACGCAATCCCGCGCTTGGCGCCCGGGTGGTACCGATCTTCGTCAGCGTCGATCCGGCGCGCGACACGCCCGCCCGGCTGAAGGAGTTCGCCGCCAATTTCCACCCCCGCCTCGTCGCGCTGACCGGCAGCCAGGCGGAGATCGACGCGGTCGCCAGGCGTTTCGCGGTGCCGCACCAGGCGCTGCCGCCGCGCGCCGATGGCAGCTATCTGGTCGATCATGGCCGCGCCGCCTATCTGTTCGGCCCCGATGGCAAGCCGCTTGCCATCCTGCCGCAGGACGGGCCGCCAACAGCCATTGCCGACGATATCGAACGCTGGGCGCGATGACCGGCCGCTTCTGGGAGACGACACCGATCGACAAGCTCGACCGCGCGCAGTGGGAGGCGCTGTGCGACGGCTGCGGCAAATGCTGCATCCACAAGCTGGAGGATGAGGAAACCGGCGAGCTGTTCCCCACCAATGTCGCCTGCAAGCTGCTCGACCGGCGGACCGCGCGCTGTTCCGATTATCGCCACCGCCATGCCTATGTGCCCGATTGCCTGCGCCTGACGCCGGCCAAGCTTGCCGGCATCGACTGGCTGCCCGCCACCTGCGCCTACAAGCTGCGCGCGGCGGGGGAGCCGCTGCCCGACTGGCACCATCTGGTCTGCGGCGATCCCGAAGCGGTGCACCGCGCCGGCATGTCGGTGCGCGGCTGGACGATTTCGGAACTCGACGCCGGCGATCTGGAGCAGCATCTGATCGACCGCCCGTTATGACCGCGCCACCGGCGGGGCTCGACATTGTCCGCCGGGCCAATGCGCGGCGCTGGCGGCTGACGGTCGACCCGACAAGCGGCGCGGTGCGGCTGACGCTGCCGCATCGCGCCGCCCTCGCGCCCGCGCTTGCCTGGGCGGCCGGGCAGCAGGAGTGGATCGCGGCACAGCGCGCGCGCCTGCCCAGCCCCCGGCCATTCGAGCCCGGCGCGGTGCTGATGGTCGATGACGTGCGGCTGGTGATTGCCTGGCAGGCGGACTGGCCGCGGCGCGTGGAAGCGGTGGCGGGCGAGCTGCGCTGCGGCGGCCCGGCCGAACGCCTGCCGGGGCGGGTCGCCCGCTGGCTGCGCGCACAGGCGCTCGACCGGCTGAGCGCGGAGACCGGCGACTTTGCCCGGCGGCTTGGCGTCAGCATTGCCGGCGTCGCGGTGGGCGATCCGCGCGGGCGCTGGGGCAGCTGCACCTCCACCGGCGTCATCCGCTACAGCTGGCGGCTGATTCTGGCGCCGGGCTGGGTGCGCCGCGCGACGGTGGCGCATGAAGTGGCCCACCGCGTCCACATGCACCACGGCCCCGATTTCCACGCGCTGGTGGCAGAGCTGGTGGGGGCGGATGCCGACCGGTCGCGCGCTTGGCTGCGGCGCGAGGGCGCCGGGCTTCACTGGTTCGGGCGCGAGTCCTGAGGGCGGTCGGCGCGCGGCGGCGGCGCGCGATTTTCTGACGGTGGCGGCGTCTGGCGGGGCGGGGCCTGCCGGTCGAGCACCCGGTCCATCCATGCCTGGTCAAGCTGTTCGGGGTTCCGCCCCGGCGCGTCTTCGGGTGGTGCGGTGCCCTCGTCGGCGGGGCGCTGGTCGGTCGGCATCCCGTCCGGCCCCACGAACAGGCCGTTGTCGGGTCCGCCGAAATACTCGTCCTCGCCCAGGCCCATGCTCGCATCGGGCAGGGTCACGTCGTTCTGGAAATTCTCCACCGGCCGCCGGGCGACCGCTGCCTTCATGAAGGCGGCAAAGGCCCGTGCCGGCGCGGTGCCGCCCTGCAGCCCGGGGATCGGCCGGGCATCGTCGCGCCCCATCCACACGCCCGTCGTCAGCCCGCTCGAAAAGCCCAGGAACCAGCCATCCTTGTTCGAGCTGGTCGTGCCGGTCTTGCCCGCCACCGGCCGGCCGATCTGCGCGGCGCGCGCGGTGCCGGTGTTGACGGCGGTCTGCAGCAGATCGGTCATCTGCGCGGCGACAAAGGGCGCGACCAGCACATGGTTGCGATCGACCTCATGCGCATAGATGGTCACCCCGTTCGCGGTCACCTTGGTGATGCCATAGGGGGTAACCGCGACGCCGTTATTGGCGACCGAGGCAAAGGCGCGCGTCATTTCGATCAGCCGCGCGTCCGACGTGCCCAGCACCATCGACGGGTTGGTGTTGATGGGGGTGGTGATGCCGAAGCGGCGCGCCATGTCGGCCACCGTGCCAAAGCCCACTTCCTGGCCCAGCTTGGCGGCCACCGTGTTGATTGAATAGGCAAAGGCGTTGCGCAGGCTGACCGGGCCGATGTTGCGGCGCGAGCTGTTGCGCGGGCTCCAGCCGTTGATCGTCACCGGTTCGTCGACCAGCTCGTCCTCCGGCTTGTGCCCGGCTTCCAGCGCGGCAAGATAGACGAACAGCTTGAACGACGAGCCCGGCTGGCGCACCGCCTGCGTCGCGCGGTTGTAGATCGAGGCGACATAATCCTTGCCGCCCACCATCGCGCGCACCGCGCCGTCGCGGTCGAGCGATACCAGCGCCCCTTGCGCGCCGGCGGGCGCATTGGCGCGGATCGCGGCATCGGCGGCGCGCTGCGCGCCCAGGTCCAGCGTGGTCCACACGTCGAGCGGGCGCTGATTCTCGTCGATCAGCACTTCCAGCTGGGGCAGCGCCCAGTCGGTGAAATAGCGCACGCTGTTCTGCTTGGGCTCGGGCACGAAGGCGATCTGGTCGATCGCCGCCTCGTCACCCGGGCGGATGACGCCCGCCTCGCGCATCAGCCCCACGACGACCCGCGCACGGCCCTTGGCGGCCTCGATATCGGCGGTCGGCGAATAATGCGACGGCGCCTTCACCAGACCGGCAATCACCGCCGCCTCGGTCAGGCTCAGCCGCTCGGCGCCATGGCCGAAGAATTTGCGCGCGGCGGCATCAATGCCATAGGCGCCGCCGCCGAAATAGACCTTGTTCAGGTAGAGCTCGAGGATCTCGTCCTTGCTGAACTTGCGTTCCAGCGCCAGCGCCAGCACCGCCTCGCGCACCTTGCGGTCGAACGCCTTGGTCGATGACAGGAACAGATTGCGCGCCAGCTGCTGGGTGATGGTGGAGCCGCCCTGCAGCCAGCGCCCGCGTTCCAGCCGCACCTGCACCGAACGCACCATGCCGATCGGATCGACGCCGGGGTGGCTGCGGAAGCGGCGATCCTCCACGGCCACCATCGCGTCGCGCATCACGGCGGGAATCTTGGCATAGGGCAGCCAGTCGCCATAGCTTGGCCCCAGCGACACGATGACCGTGCCATCGGCGGCGTGGACGCGGATCATCTGGCCGTTGGGCGAGGATTTCAGCTCGTCGAACCCGGGCAGCTGCTGCATCGCCACATAGACGGCAATCGCCAGCACGCCGGCCGCCAGCACGCCCAGACCGATCGACAATTGCAGCGCCAGCACGAACCAGCGGCGCCAGCGGGGGGCGGAAGAACGGGACATCAGCCTTTGCGCGAATACCGCCGATCGGTGCCGCTCACAAGCGCCGCGTCACGCCTGGCGCGGCTGAAAGTCGAGCGACAGCGAATTGATGCAATAGCGCAGGCCTGTGGGCGGCGGGCCGTCGGGGAAGACATGGCCCAGATGCCCCTCGCACCGCGCGCAGCGATTTTCCACCCGCCGCATGCCATAGCTGGTGTCGGCATGGTCGCTCACGCGGTCCGCCGCCACCGGCTGGGTGAAGCTGGGCCAGCCCGACCCCGAATCAAATTTGTCGGCGCTGTCGAACAGGTCCAGCCCGCAGCCGGCGCAGCGATAGACGCCATCGGCCTTGTGCCCGTCATAGCGCCCGGCAAAGGCGCGCTCGGTGCCGGCCTCGCGCAGCACATGATATTGTTCAGGGGTCAGCCGCGCCCGCCATTCGGCTTCGGTCAGCACCAGTCGGTCCATTGCGCGTCTCCCATATCAATGCCGCGCAGAAATGGGCGGGCGGGGCCCCGTGCGCAAGGGTCGCGCGGCTCCGCCGATCAGATGAAAGCGGGTCTGCCGCCCGTCCAGGAAGCGCAGCTTTTCGCCATCGAAAATGCCGTCCTCCTCGGTGCGGAACTGCACCATCTGCCCGCCCCATTCGGGCACGGCCTGCGTCTGCGACAGTTCGATCGACCAGGCGGTGTTCGGGCGCAGCCGGTGGTCGCCGCGCGGCCCCGGCGTCTGATCGTCCCAAAAGCCGATCGCGGCGCCGGCGGCATGGCCGTGATAGCCCAGCGGGTGCGAATAGATGGTCGGGTTCAGCCCCTGCGCGGTGGCGGTGGCGCGCGCGGCGACCAGCATGTCGTTGCCGGTCCGCCCGGTCTGAAAGGCGGCGGTCAGCGCATCCTGCACGCGGTTGGCATTGGCGAGCCCCGCCTTCAGCCCGGCCGGGGCATCGCGCTCGCCGGGGCGCAGCACATAGCCCAGATGCTGGGTATCGGTTGAAAAGCCCAGATAGACGATGCCGAAATCGGTCCACAGCATGTCGCCGGGCTGGATCACGATGTCGCCGCTCACATCGTTCTTGCCCTTGCGGAAGACATGGACCGAGGGCTGGAACCAGGTGGCGAGCTTCAGCGCGGCAATCCGCTCGCGCATCCACCACACCACATCGTCGGCGGTGGTCTTGCCGGGCGTGATGACGCGCGCCGAAAACGCCTCGGCAATGATCGCATGGGCGATGCGCACGATGCCGGGATAGAGCGCCATTTCGGCCGGGGTGCGCGTTTCCAGCCAGCCGATCGCCAGATCGCCCGCCGGCACCAGCCGCCCCCGATACCCCTCGGGCAGGGCGGTGACCAAGGCGTCATGCTGGCTCTTGGTCAGCCCGTCGGCAAAGGCGCTGTCGGCGGAGATGTTGACGGCAATCCGCTTCGGCGCGCGTTCGGCGACGATCTGGCCCAGCCGGCGCCACTGGTCGGGCTCCTCCTCCGGCTTCCAGGCGGGTGCGAACAGCCCGCCGAGCCCATAGCGGCTGACCGTCAGCCGTTCCACCGGGCGGCCGCCGCCGGGATCGAAAAACACCAGGATCGTCCGCCGCCGGGCGTGGAAGCTCTCCGCATCGAGCATCGTCGCGACGACCGGATCTTCCAGATATTCGCGTGCGACCAGAATCCACATATCGACGCCCTGCTCGCGCATCAGTGCCGGCACCAGCGTGTCGAGCCGGTCGGCCAGCCAGCCATTGCGCAGCTTGGCCTGCTGGCGCAGCGGCAGGATGGCGGGCGCCGGGGCTGCCAGCGCCTCCCCCTGATCGGGCACATAAGCGGGCTTCGATGCGGCCTGCGCGGGCCCGATGGCGGGCAATAAGGCGAGCATGGCAGCACAGGCAGGCAGAACGGCGTGCATCGACTTGTCCCCCAAAGGCCGCGCGACCATGCCCCCGCTGTGCGAACGCGACAAGGGGGGCGTGGTGCATGGCGTCGGCGCGGCGTGCGGCCGCCGGCGGCGTGAGCGGTAACCTTATCTATATCAATGTTATGTACGCCCAACCCATGCGCATTGGGGCTGGGCGTCAGCTGCTGCCCGAGGCGCATGGTCTCACTTCCAAGGATGCGGCGCTGGGCGACCCGAGATGAACGGTTCTGAAGCCACCGGAAACAGCGACTGCCTGATCGGCCATACCGGCTTTGTCGGCGGGGCCTTGCTGCGCCAGGCCGCCTTTGCCGCGTGCTACAACAGCGCAACGATTGCGGGCATAGACGGCCGCCGCTTTGCAACCGTTGTCTGCGCGGCGGCGCCCGGATCGATGATCGAGGCCAACCGGTCCCCCGAGCGCGACCGCGCGCAGATCGATCGCCTGATCGAGCGTCTGTCGACGATCCGTGCCGATCGGTTCGTGCTGATTTCGTCAATCGCCGTGCTCGCCGATTTCGCCGGCGGCGACGACGAATCGACAAGCGCCTTCCAGCACGAACTGGCCTATGGCCGCCACCGTCGCGCGCTCGAAGCGTTTGTCGAGCGCCATTTTCCGCACAGCCTGATCGTGCGGCTGCCGGCGCTGTTCGGGCACGGGCTGCGCAAGAACTTCGTGTTCGACCTGATCAATCCGGTGCCGTCGATGCTGACGGCGGAGAAGCGCGACTGGCTTGTCGACCAGCTCGATCAGCCGCTCGCCGCGCTGGTGACGGCGCTTTATGCCCATGATGCGGCAACCGGCCTGTTCAGGCTGGACCGCGCGGCGCTCAACGCCGACCGGCGGCGCCGCGCGCTTGACGCTGCGGTCACGGAACTGGGTGCCTCGGCGACGCAGTTCCACCACCCGGACACGACCTATCAATATTATGCCATCGACCGGCTGTGGCGCGACATCGGCATTGCGCTGGATGCCGGGCTGTCGTGCATCCATCTGGTGGCGGCGCCGCTTTCGGCCGGGGCGATCCACCAGCGGCTGACCGGGCGCGCCATGCCGGCCACCGCCGCACGCCTGCACCGCGAGGACATGCGCACGCGCCACGCCGCTCTTTGGGGCGCGACCGAGCCTTACCAATATGGTGCCGCCGCGACGCTTGATCGCCTGGCCGCCTTCCATGCCGACGAAAGCGCGATGGCATGAGGCTGGCCATGTCCAATATCGCCTGGTCGGTCGATGAACGGATCGAGGCCTATGCGATCCTGGCCGATGCCGGGATCACCGGGCTGGAAATCGCCCCGGGGTTGTTCTTCCACGCCGCCGCCGATCCGTTCGTGCCCGATGCAGCAGTCGCGCGCGACGCGATGCGCGAGGCGGAAAGTGCCGGGCTGTCGCTGGTCTCGATGCAATCGCTGCTGTTCGGTGTCGCGGGCGCAGGCCTGTTCGACGGTGCGGCCGCGTGCGCGGCGCTCGAGCATGGCATGGGCCGGGCGATCGCACTCGCCGGGCGGTTCGGCATTCGCAATCTGGTGTTCGGCTCGCCCGCCCAGCGCCGCGTGCCCGCCGGCATGGCCATGGGCGACGCGCTGGTCCAGGCCGCCGAGCTGTTCCGCCGGCTGGGCGACAGGGCAGCGAGCGCCGGGACGCGGATCACCATCGAAGCCAATCCGGCCGCCTATGGCACCAATTTCCTGAACACGCTCGACGAGGCAGAGGCATTTGTCGAGCGGGTCGATCATCCGGCCATCGCGCTGATCCTTGACCTTGGCGCGATGCACATGAACGGCAGTTTCGACACGGTGCCGGCCCGGCTGCCGCAGATCGCGCCGCGGCTGAACCATGTTCATGTCAGCGAGCCTGATCTGGCCCCCGCGCCGGCTGATGCCGAAGCGCTGGTGCCGGTGCTGCAGGGGCTGCGCGCGCTGGGTTATGGAAAGGCGGTCTCGATCGAGATGAAGCGCACGGGCCATGGGCTTGCCGATGTCGCGCGTGCGGCCGGGCGGCTGGCAGATGCGGCGGCGCGGACGGGGGCGATCCATGCGTGAGCCCGATGCCAGCCAGTTCAGAAAGCCGCGCGAGGATGTTGTCGTCTCCGCCTGCTTTTCCGATCTGCCAAGCGACGACCGCACCTTCCAGACGGTGCGCGATCTCGCCACGACGCTCGATCAGGCCTACCGGTTCCGCGAAATCATCCTGGTGGTTGACGACACCCAGCGCCCGGCGTTCCTTGATCTGGTCGGGCAGGTGCCCAACCTGCGCCTGTTCGTCGTGCGGCGCGGCACCGAATATTATCAGCGGCGGGTGATCGCCGCCGAAGAGGCGATCGGCGACATCGTGCTGATCGGCAATATCGACGAGATCGCCCATATGGACGTGCTCGCGCTTCTCGATCAGACCGAGCAGGCGGGCGCGATCACGCTGGCCAACCGCGCAGTGCGCCGGCCGGTGAAAGACATGCTGGCCTGGCCGTTCATCGCGCTGGGGCGGCTGGCGGGATTCAAGGTCGATCCGAGCGACTTCCAGACCAGCGCCATGCCGCGCACGCTGCTCAACCTGGTGCTGGCGCATGACGAACCCCGGCTGGCGCTGCGCTTTCCGCCGCGCGACCCGCGCCTGCCGCTCGCGCATTTCCGCACCGACCGCAATGTGACAACGCGCACCGCATTTCTCGACATTCCGCGCCGTGCGCAGCTGCTGCAGACGTTGCTGGTGTATCTGACGCCCACGATCCTGTCGGTGGTGGCGTTGTCGTCGGCGGTGCTGACGCTGGTCGGCTTGGCCTATGCGGCCTATATCGCCGGCGCGCTGGTTCTGGTTCACCATCTCGCGCCCGGCTGGCTGACCACCAATGTCATGCTGGCGGTCAGCGCAGTGTTCATGGGCATGTCGACGCTAGGCCTCAGCCTCGGGCTGCAGCATCTGCTGCGGCAGCAGGGCCGGCTCAAGGCCGATCTGGTGTCCGAAGAGGTCAACCGGATCGACCTGTTCCACCAGGTCGCGTTCGATCTCAATGTCGAGCTGGACAGCGATGCCGGCGCCGGCGCGCGCGGCAACAGCTGATGCCGGCACCGATGCGAACAGACTATGATTACATCGTGATCGGCGGCGGCTTTTACGGCTGCTGCCTTGCGCTTTATCTGCGGTCGATCTCGCGGCGCGTGCTGGTGGTGGAGGCATCGTCACGGCTGATGAACCGGGCGTCGCGGGTCAATCAGGCGCGGGTGCACACCGGCTTTCATTACCCACGCTCGGCGGCGACGGCGGTCAAGTCGATGCTGCTCCACCGCCGCTTCCTGAAGGATTTCCCCGAAGCGGTGGTCGGTGATTTCCAGATGCTCTATGCCATTGCGCGGCGGCGTTCGAAGGTTGCGGCCAAGAAATTCTATCGCATGTTCCGCGACATGGGCGCGCCGATCGCGCCCGCGCCGCCCAGCCACCGGGCGCTGTTCAACGCCGACATGATCGAAGAGGCGTTCACCTGCTTCGAGGTCGCCTTCGACCATGCCGTGCTGGCCCGGCAGGTCGGGGCGCGGCTGGCCGATGCCGGTGTCGAGGTGCGCCTGTCGACCGAGTTGTGCGGTCTGCAAGACCGCGCCGGCGGCGTGGTGGCCGGGCTGTCCGACGGCAGCGAAGTGACCGCGCGCTATGCCTTCAACATCACCTATGCCCAGATCAATGCCGTGCTGGCGAAGGCTGGGCTGCCCCATGCCCGGCTGAAGCACGAAATTGCCGAACTGGCGCTGATCGAGCCGCCGTGCGAGCTGGAAAAGATCGGTGTGACGGTAATGGACGGGCCGTTCTTTTCGACAATGCCCTATCCGTCGGAGCAGCTCCATTCGCTCACCCATGTGCGCTACACCCCGCATGAAAGCTGGGCCGACGATCCGGAGCGACGCGACCCCTATCGTTATTTCGCCAGCCTCGATCCGGAAACGCGCTACGCCTTCATGCTGCGCGATGCCCAGCGTTACCTGCCATGCCTGGGCGGCGCGACGTTTCGGCGGTCGATCTATGACATCAAGACCGTGCTGCTGAAGAACGAAGGCGATGATGGCCGCCCGATCCTCTATCACCGCAAGCCAGACAGCAGCCGGGTGATCTCGATCCTGGGCGGCAAGATCGACAATATTTACGACCTGTTCGAAGCGGTGAAGGGCACTTCGCCCGAATTCGCGTCACTCGATGCAGGCTTCGTCTTCGGGGCGGTCCATGCCTGAGCCGCGCGGGACGGCAGCGAGCCGGGCGCCGCAGCGCGGCGGGCTGGCACTTGTCGCGGTTGCGGCACTTGTTCTGCTGATGCGCGGGCTCGTCTTGCTGTTCGATCACAGCCTCAATTCGATCGACGGCGCGCTCCAGACCTGGTTCGCGCTCAGCAATTTTGCCCATGGCGAACAGCTCGGCACGGCCTTCCAGTCCTATCTGGGCATCACCATGGTCGTTGCCCTGCTGCCGGTCTATGCCGCGCTGGGGCAGACACTGTTCGCGTCGACCATGGCGGCGAACACGCTGGTCGTGGCGGGCGCGTTCGCCGCGGCTTACGGCACGGTCTGGATGTGCCGGGGCGTGCCGCCGCGCCGGCGCTGGCAGGCGACGCTGCTGCTGGTGTTCCTGTTCTATTTCGCCCTGCGCATCGCCGCCGAAACGGTGGGGCGTCCCTATCCCGTGTCGTTCGATCCCGGCGTGTCGCTTCGCCCGTTGCGCGGGTTCCTGCCGTTTTTCGTGCTGCCCTTTTTCGTGCTGCTGCTGCGCAGGGTGCGCCGTGACGGGCGCGCCGCGGCGGGCGCCCTGCTGGGGCTGGTTGCGGGTGCGGGGCTGCTATGGTCGAACGACGCGGGGATTCCGCTGGTGATCGCGGCCGCGCTTGGCATCGTCATGGCGCTGCACGGGCGCGCGGCGCTGATGGTGAAGACGCTTGCCGCGTTCGGCGCGGGAACGGCGGTGTCGGCCGCGGGCATCCTGATGCTCGTCACCCATGGCCATCCGGGGCCGTGGCTGCGCTATAATTTTCAGGATGTGGCAGGGGACCAGTTCTGGTTTTTCGCGCCATGGGATCGCAGCACGCGGATTCTGGGCGTGGCGGACCTGCCCAACATACTGTCCGGCGGCGAGCCGCTTGCCACCGCCAGCCTGGTTTTACTGACCAGTGCCGTCCTTGTCGCGATCGTGCGGCGGCTGCGCGGCCGCGGCTCGCCGATCCGGGGCGCGGCGTTCATCTTCGTCGGCGCGGCGGTGATCGGCACTGCCCTCATCCCCCAGATCGGCGGCCATATCGGCCCGGAATATAACGGCGTTACCTTCGTGCTGGGGGCCTGTGCGCCGCTGATCCTGAGCGAGCGGGTGCTGTTCCGTCTGGCCAAGCCCGTCATGCGCCGGGCTGACGCGCGCTTGCCCGGCCTGGTCGCGGGCCTGGCCGCGCTGGCGATGGTCGGGATCGAAGCCGGGCGCCTTGCCGCAACCTGGGCCAAGAGCGACCGGGTCGTTTACGTCGCCGCACTCGGCTTTCACGTGACACGCGCCTATGCCGCCGATCTGCAGGCGATGCGCCGGCTGTCGGATGACTGGCGCACCCGGCCGATCCGCAACGATCGCAAGCTGCTGTCGGTCTATACCTCGCCGCTCGACATCGTCGCCGGGGTCGAAAGCCCGGCCCCGGTCGGATCGCTGATCCATGCGCTGGGGCCGCGCAACCGGGCCGATGTCGCAGGGCTGGTCGCCGGCCGCGCGGTTGAAGCGGTCACCACCATCGCGCCCGATTACAGCGGGTGGGAGGGGTGGATCCTGCGTGCCAACTGGCCGTTCTTCCGGCAACTCTACCAGAATTACACGCCCATCGCGCGCAACAATCAGCAGATCTTGTGGGTGCGCGCGGGCGCGGCTGGGGGCTCAGCACCGCCCGGCCCCGCGCGCTGCACCGTTTCCGCCACCTCGCCGAGCGCGCTGGTCGTCAGCATCACCGCGCCGCGCGGCGGACTTGCCTCGGTAACCGTGGACCGCCGCCCGCCCTTTGGCACCGGGCGGACCGCGTTGCTGACGGTCACCGAACGCTCACCGGACACGATCGGGCAGGGCACGGAGCGGTGGAGCGATTTTCCGCGCTATGGCGTTGCCAATGCCGCACGCCTGTCGCTCGTCGCGCCGGTGGCGGCCGGTGTCGTCACCCGGCTGACGCTCGATGTGATGGACGGATCGGACATTGGCGCGGCGACCTGCACCGCACAGCTTTACGCCCCCGTCGATACCGCCACCCTGCCCGGGCTGCCCGAAGGCATCGACCGCTATCTGGCAGGGGCCCGGCGATGATGAGGCTGCTGCGGTTCCAGGCGGTCACCGAGCGGGGCAGCTCGGGCTTCGCAAACGCTGCCATGGGCGAGTTGGTTGCTTTTGCCGATGCTTCAGCAAGGCCGGCGGCGCGATGACCATGCAGACCCCGATCCGCATCGATGATTCCGGCTGGGACGTTCCGGCGCATGATACGGCAATCTATGCCGGCAAGCGGCATGCCCATGCGCTGGTCATCCCCGTCATCAACGAGGGCGAGCGCATTCGTGCGCAGCTGCTGCGCATCAAGGCGGCACAGCTCCCGGTCGACGTGATCGTGGCCGATGGCGGATCGACCGACGGTTCGCTCGATCCCGCATTCGTGCAATCGGCCGATGTCCGCGCGGTGCTGACCAAGACCGGCCCGGGCAAGCTCAGCGCGCAGCTGCGGATCGCCTATGCCTGGTGTCTGCGGCAGGGTTATGAAGGCATCGTCACCATTGACGGCAATGGCAAGGACGGAGTCGATGCCGTCGCCGACATGGTCGCCAGGCTCGAGCAGGGGTTCGACTATGTGCAGGGCTCGCGCTATCTGCCCGGCGGGGCGGCCGAGAACACGCCACTGGAGCGGCACCTGGCCAACCGGCTGATCCATGCGCCGCTGCTGAGCGTTGCCGGCCGGCACTGGTTCACCGACACGACCAACGGCTTCCGCGCCTATTCCGCGCGCTATCTGATGCATCCGGACGTGCGCCCTTTCCGCGACGAATTCCGGGTCTACAACCTGCTTTTCTATCTCACCGTGCGCGCCGGCCAGCTGGGGCTGAAGGTTGCCCATGTGCCGGTGGTGCGCGCCTATCCCGAAAGCGGCAAGGTGCCCACCAAGATCGGCGGCTTCGCGTCGAAGCTCGCGCTGCTGGCGGAAACGCTGGTCGCCGCAACCGGCGGCCACACGCCCGATGATGCGGTGCGTCGGCCCCCCGCGCTGACCTGGCCCTTGCTGGCGGTGCTGCTGCTCACCGCACCGCTGTTCCTGAGCCTGGTCGTGTTTCCTCCCTATTCGCCTGATTCCTGGGCGCTCTACGAATTGGCGCAGACCGTCTTTGGCGATTTCTATCGCTTCAGCCACTGGCGCAGCTATGCGAGCGGCGCGCCCTATTCGGCCGCCTTCCCGCCGCTCTACCCGGTGCTGATCGCGGTGGTCGACGCCGTGCTCGGAACCGGCGCGCGCACGGGGCTCTACCTTGCCTTCGCCTTCTACGCGGCCTTTGCGCTGGTATCGGAAAAGATCGGCCGGCGGGTGACGGGGGCACCGTGGCTGGGGCTGGCGGCGGTGCTGCCGCTGCTGCTGGGCCACAACATGCTGCTGGCCGAACTGGGCGCCGGGCGGACCATCCCGCTGCAGCTGCTGCTCTATGCCCTTGTCCTGCTGGCGCTGTTGAAGGGCGAAAGGATCGGCCTGGCCGGGGCGGCCGGCATCGGCTTTCTCACCGGTCTGGCCATTCTCAACCGGTTTGATGCGGCGTTGCTGCCGCTGCTGGCGGCGGCACTGGTCTGGTGGCTCACGCGCAAGCCGGGCCGGGCGCTTGCGCTCCTTGCCGCGGCAGCGGTCACGCTGTCGCCCTGGATTTGGTATTCGCTTGCGACCTTTGGCTCACCCTTTGCGACCGACAATGCGGGCATCGCGACGTCGCTCGATCGCGCTGCCTTTGTGACCGATTGGTGGCCCGGCCCCCGGCCGACCCTGGCCGATGATCCGCTGGCATGGGGCGCGCGCATCGGTGCCAATGTGATCGAGTGCGCGCTGACGGGGGTCGCCCTGCTGGTTGGCCCGATGGGGCTGGTGGCGGCGGCCTTTCTGGCGGTGCCGGCAAGCCTTGCCGGCCTTGTCAGGCTGGGGCCGCAGGCAATGCCGGCGCGCCGCCGCGTCGCCCCTGCGCTCCGGATCATGGCGGGCTTCGTCCTGATCCTGGCGGTGCTGCTGGCGCCGCAGGTGCTGACCGGCTATCTGGAAAACCGCTATTTCGCCGCATCCTTATGGGCTGCTCTGCTGGCTGCGGCCTGCTGGGGAATTGCGCAGGGGCGCACCCGCCACCAGCGCATGATCTTCGGGCGGATCGCCTTTGCCGTGGTGGCGGTGGCGATACTGCCCGTTTCGGTCGCACAGCTGGTTCATACCGCGCGGGCCGGGCAGCTGGACGCCGGCCGATGGGCGCGTTTCGACGCGCCGGCCGATGTGCGCACGCTGCAGGCCTGTGTGCAGCACGCCCCGGGTGCGCGCATTCTGGTGCTCGGCGATGACGGGTTTGCCGCGCAGGCCGGCGCGCTGGGCGGGCTGGCCACGATGATGGAGCCGCGCAACATGGCGCGCGGCCGGCTGGGCGCGGCGGGCAGCCGGGCGTTCATTGCCACGTGGCACGTCGATTATGTGCTCGTGAAGGATGCCGCGCGCACGCGCTTTGCGACAACGACATTCGATCTGGAACGGGTCGCGGCCTGCCCGATGAGGCTGTACCGGGTGCGCTAGGATCATCGTCGAGGCCGACCGCGTCGCCCGCAGGCGAAAAATAGGCTGGCTAGTCAGGCTATCTGGTGCGGTCGAGAAGACTCGAACTTCCACGTCCTTTCGGACACAACGACCTCAACGTTGCGCGTCTACCAGTTCCGCCACGACCGCACGTGAACACCAACCGGGCATGCGCCCGGCCAGCTGGCAGGAGCGGGCACCTACCAAAGGGGGGCAGGCGGCACAAGCGGCTTTTGGTGGCGCGTTCAGCTCAGCCGGCTGCGCGCGAAGGTGAAGCGCAGGTCCTTCGAATTGCTCGGCACGTCGATCTGCGCGGAATGGAAGCTCAGGCGCTGGCGCGGGCGCAGCGTGCGCGCCTCGGGCTGGATGGTCCAGCTGAACACCACGCGGTGGTGCGAATCGCGCAGCTCGGCCAGAATGTCGGGCACCGGTTGCGGCCGGTTCGACGGGTTCACCACCTGGCCCGATACCGCGAAAATCTCGCTGCCATTGGGCAGGTTGCGGCGCTGCACGGGGCTCGGCTCCACGATCAGCACCGTCTCGCGCGCTTCGGCCAGCCCCAGCTGGGCAGCGATGCCGGGCGAGCCGAAATAGCTGATCGCGCCGACGCCGGCCAGCATCACCACCCCGGCGGCAATGGCGGCAATGGTATAGCGGCGGGCCGGGTTGCGGCGCGGCTGGAACGGCGGCTGATAGCGGAAGGCGTCATAATCCTCCGCCGGGGCAGTGGCCGGCTGGGCGGCGGCAGGGGTGGCGGGCTGGGGCGCCGGGGCCGGCTGAGCGACGGGGGCGGCGGCCGCTGCTGCCAGTGCCTGCGCCGAGGCGCCTTCCTGAAACCAGCTATGCTTGCAATTGGCGCAGCGCACGGTGCGGCCGTCCGGCCCGATTGCCGTGTCGGGAACGAGATAGCGGGTGCCGCACGCAGAACAATCGAGAATCATGGAGCCGGGGCTTCTTCCAGTCGGGCGAAGGATATACCCATTATTGTCAAGATGCCAAAGCTTGGCATGGGCGCGCCGGGCTGGCAACCTGTTGCTGCCGCGTGCTTGAGCGTGCGCGGCAGGCATGCCATGGCGGATGGCCCAACCGAGCGAGGCAACAGACGCCGCGATGGCGACAATCGTGCAGTTTGACAAAGTCGGCCTGCGTTATGGCACCGGCGAGGAAACGTTGACCGACATCAGCTTTACGCTGGGGAGCGGCGCGTTCTACTTCCTCACCGGTGCGTCGGGCGCGGGCAAGACCTCGCTGCTCAAGCTGCTTTACCTTGCCCAGCGGCCAACGCGCGGCGCGATCCGCCTGTTCGGTGAGGATGCCGCGCAGATGCCGCGCGCGCGCCTGCCCGGTTTTCGCCGGCGGATCGGCGTGGTGTTCCAGGATTTCCGATTGATGCCGCACCTGAGCGCGTTCGACAATATCGCGCTGCCGCTGCGCGTGGCGGGCGTGCCCGAGGCCGATATCGCCGCCCCGGTCAACGAAATGCTCGCCTGGGTCGGGCTGTCGCACCGGGTGGAGGCGCGACCGCAGACCATGTCGGGCGGCGAGCAGCAGCGCGTTGCCATTGCCCGCGCGGTGATCGGCCGGCCCGAAATTCTGGTGGCTGATGAGCCGACCGGCAATGTCGACCCCGAAATGGCCGACCGGCTGCTTCATCTGTTCGACAGCCTCAACCGGCTGGGCACGACCGTTGTCGTCGCCACGCATGATTTCAACCTGCTCGGCCGGATTGCCGGCGCACACATGATGCGGCTTGACAAAGGGCGGCTGCTCGACCCGACCGGCTCGCTGCGCTTTCCCCCCATTGCCGGGGGTGCGGCATGAAACTCACGGTGATCAGCTCGGCCGCCGACCGCCGCCTGCTCGACGAGGGGCGCGAGACGCGGGCGATGGTGTGGATCATGGCGATCATGCTGTTCCTCACCGTGCTCGCCGCCGCCTTCGGCCTGGGCGCGCTGTCGGCGGCGCGCGCGCTCGACCAGCAGCTGGCCGGCAAGCTGACGCTGCAGATCGTCAATGCCGACCCGGCCCAGCGCGATGCGGAGGCGGCCCGGCTGCTCGCCGAAATGCGCCGCGCGCCGCAGGTGGCCCGGGCCGAGCCGGTCGACCGCGCGCAGCTGGCCCAGCTACTGCGCCCCTGGCTGGGCGAGGACGGCGCCGACCCCGATCTGCCGATTCCGGCGATGATCGATGTCGAGCTGCGCGCGGGCACCCCGGCGGCGGTGGCGGCGGCGACCGACCTCATCCACCGCGTCGCCCCGGCCGCGCGGATCGACCGCTATGAAAGCTGGATGTCGCCGGTGTCGCGCTTCATGCAGGTGATGATCGCGCTGGCCGCCGGGCTCGTGCTGCTGATGGCGGCGGCAACGGCCACGGTCGTGGTGCTGGCCGCGCGCGCGGGGCTGGACAGCCACCGGGACACGATCGAGATGCTGCACATGCTGGGCTCGACCGACGCGCAGGTGGCGCGGCTGTTCCAGCGCCGGCTCGCGCTCGACACCTTGCTGGGCGGGGCGATCGGCACGGTTGCGGCGCTGGCGATGGTCGCGTTTCTGGGCGCGCAGATTGCCGGGCTGGGCGCCGATCTGGTGAGCGGTGTGGTGTTCACCGCGCGCGACTGGGTGCTGCTGCTCGGCCTGCCGGTGGCGTTTGCGCTGCTGGCCACCTGGGTGGCGCGCGCGGCGGTGCTCGGGGCGTTGAGGCGCTATCTGTGATCCGGCGGCTGGTGGCGGCGCTGGCCCTTGCCTGGGTGCTGGGCTTTGGCTGGTTCATGCTGGCGCTGCCCGGCCCCAGGGCGCCGGCGCGCACCGATGCGATCGTGGTGATGACGGGAGCGCCCGGGCGCATCGACCGGGGCCTTGCCCTGCTGCGGGCGGGGCAGGCGAAGCGGCTGCTCGTCTCCGGCGTGGGCAGCGACGTGACCCGCGCCGCGCTGGTCGAGCGTTACCCGCATGCGCGCGCGCTGTTCGCCTGCTGCATCGATCTGGGGCATCAGGCGATCGACACCCGTTCCAATGCGGAGGAGACCGCCGACTGGGTGCGCGCGCATGGCTATCGCTCGGTGCGGCTGGTGACGTCGGACTGGCATCTGCGCCGCGCCGAGATGGAGCTCGAATCGACCCTGGGCCCGCAGGTGATGCTGCTGGGCGATGGCGTGCCGGGCGATCCGGGCGCGCCGCTGCTGTTTGAGGAATATAACAAGCTGCTGGTGCGCCGCATCGCGCTATGGCTGGGGCTGGGGGCATGATGGCGTGGCTGCGCACCTGGGCGTTCCAGGCGATATTCTATGGCGGTTCGGTGGTGTTCGTGCTGATGTCGCCGCTCGCCGCGCTGATCGACCGGCGGGTGCTGGTCGCGCTTGTCCACCAATGGTGCCGCTTTCACCGGCTCGCCTGCGCGCTGATCCTCGGCATCCGCAGCCGGGCGCAAGGGGTGCCGCCGCCGGGCCAGTATCTCTACGCCGCCAAACATCATGCGATGTACGAAACGCTCGAGCTGGTGCTGATGCTGGGCGACCCCGTCGTCGTCATCAAGCAGGAGCTGGCGCGCATTCCCATCTGGGGCTGGGCGGTGCAGCGGTTCGGCGCGATCGTGGTGGATCGTGACGCGTCTGCCACGGCGCTGCGCGCGATGATGCAGCAGGCACGCGCGGCCAAGGCAGCGGGCCGCTCGGTGCTGATCTTCCCCGAAGGGACGCGGGTGCCCGAAGGGGCGCGGCCGCCGCTCAAATCGGGGTTTGCCGGGCTGTACCGGGCCTATGGCCTGCCGGTGGTGCCGGTGGCGATCGATTCAGGCCGCAACTGGCCCAGGGGAAAGCCGAAGCGCGCCGGGGTCGTCACCTTCGCGTTCGACGCCCCGATTGCGCCGGGCGCCGGGCGCGAGGCGATCGAGGCGGCGGTTCACACCGCGATCAACCGGCTGGAGCCATAGTCTCCAGCACGTCGCGCATCGCGGCGAGCAGCCCGCGCGTTTCCTCCTCGGTGCCGATGGTCATGCGCAGGCCGTGCGGCAGGCCCTGTTTGGGCAGCCAGCGCACGATATAGCCGCGCGCCATCAGCGCCTGGTACATCGCCTCTGCCGACACCTCGCCCTCGAACAGCACCAGCACGAAATTGGCCTGGCTGGGAATGGCGCGCAGCCCGTGGTTGGAAAGTGCGCCGATCTGCTCGGCAAACCAGGCGCGCCACAGCCGGTTGTGCGCGCGGGCGGCGGCCACGAAATCGTCATCGGCCAGCGCGGCGACGGCGGCCTGCTGCCCCGCCGTGGTCACGTTGAAGGGCAGGCGGATGCGGTGCATCGCCTCCACCACTGCCGCCGGGCCATAGCCCCAGCCGATCCGTTCCGCCGCCAGCCCGAAAATCTTGGAGAAAGTGCGCGTCACCAGCACATTGGGCGCGGTCATCGCCAGCATCAGGCCGTGATCATCCTCGTCCTCGCCCAGATATTCGGCATAGGCTTGGTCGATCACCAGCAGCACATGCGGCGGCAGGGCCGCATGCAGCCGGGCAATCTCGCCACGCGGGGCAAAGGTGCCGGTGGGGTTGTTGGGGTTGGCGATGAAGACGATGCGGGTGCGCTCGGTCACGCAGGCCAGGATCGCGTCGACATCGGTCGCATAGTCGCGGTCGGGCGCGATCACGGGCGTTGCACCCACCCGGCGCGCGGCGATTTCATACACGGCAAAGCCGTAATGGACGAAGATCACCTCGTCCCCTGGCCCCGCATAGGCACCGGCGGCAAGGTGGAGAATATCGTCCGATCCGGTGCCATAGATGACGCGCGCCGGATCGAGCCCATATTTCGCTGCCACCGCCTCCCGCAAAATGGTGGCGCCGGGGTCCGGATAGCGGTCCAGCGCGTCGGCGGCGGCAAGGGCCGCACGCGCGCCGGCGGGCGTGCCCAGCGGATTTTCGTTCGACGAGAGCTTGGCCTTCACCACCACGCCGGGAACGGTCGAGCGGCCAGGCACATAGGGGGCAATCGCCATCACCCAGGGTTTTGGTTCAGGGGCTGTCATGCACGCCCCCTAGCGCCCATGGATTGACAAGCCAAGCGCTGCCCCCCTAGCCCCGCCGGTTATGCACGACACCCGCTTTGGCCTGGCCCGCACGGCAACGCTTGCCGGGCCGCTTGCGCTCGATTCGGGGGCGGTGCTGGCGCCGGTCGACATTGCCTATGAAACCTATGGCAATCTTAGCGCCGATGGCGGCAACGCGATTCTCATCTGCCACGCGCTGACCGGCGACCAGCATGTCGCCAGCCCCCACCCGATCACCGGCAAGCCGGGCTGGTGGGCGCGCATGGTGGGCGCGGGCAAGCCGATCGACCCGGCGCGCCACTTCATCATCTGCGCCAATGTGCTGGGCAGCTGCATGGGCTCGTCCGGCCCGGCCAGCCTGGCCGCCGACGGCGCGCGCTATGCCATGCGCTTTCCGGTCATCACCGTCGCCGACATGGTGCGCGCACAGGCAATGCTGCTCGATCATCTGGGCGTTGCGCGCCTCAGCGCGGTGGTGGGCGGATCGATGGGCGGGATGCAGGCGCTGTGCTGGGCCGCGCTGTTCCCCGAGCGGGTTGCCGCCTGCGTGGCGATTGCCGCCACCGCCCGGCACAGCGCGCAGAACATCGCCTTTCACGAAGTGGGCCGGCAGGCGATCATGGCCGATCCCGCCTGGCGCGGCGGCGATTATTATGACGGGGCGGGGCCGGCGGCGGGTCTCGCCGTCGCGCGGATGGCGGCGCACATCACCTATCTGTCCGAAGCCGGGCTGACCGAAAAATTCGGCCGCCGGCTGCAGGCGCGGCCGGGCAATTCCAACGGCGCGAAAAGCTTCGGCTTCGATGCCGATTTCCAGGTCGAAAGCTATCTGCGCCACCAGGGGTTGAGCTTTGTCGACCGGTTCGATGCCAACAGCTATCTCTACATCACCCGCGCGATGGACTATTTCGATCTGGCGGAGCCGCATGGCGGCCGGTTGTCGCTGGCCTTTGCGCCCGCGCGCGCGACGCGCTTCTGCGTGGTCAGCTTCGATACCGACTGGCTTTATCCCACTGCCGAATCGCGGCTGATCGTACAGGCGCTGAACGCCGCCGGCGCGCCGGCCAGCTTCGTTGAACTCTCCAGCCCCTTCGGCCATGACGCCTTCCTGCTCGACAGCCCCGAGCTGAACCGCGTTGTCGACGGGTTCCTCCAGGCCGCGCCATGATGCTGCGCCCCGATCTTGCGGTGATCGCCGCGCATGTTGCCCCCGGCGCCCGCGTGCTCGATGTCGGCTGCGGCGACGGCGCGCTGCTCGCGGTGCTGCGCGATGCCAAGGGGGTGGACGCGCGCGGGCTGGAAATCGATGCCGACAATGTCGCGCGGGCGGTGGCGCGCGGCCTGTCGGTGGTGCAGGGCGATGCCGACCGCGATCTGGCCGCCTATCCCGATGCCAGCTTCGACTATGCGATTCTCAGCCAGACCCTGCAGACCACGCACGCGCCCGCCCGCGTGCTCGACGAGCTGCTGCGCATCGGCGGGCGGGCTTTCGTCTCCTTCCCAAATTTCGCGCATTGGCGGGTGCGGCTGGCGCTGCTGACGACGGGGCGGATGCCGGTCACCCGGCTGCTGCCCGAACGCTGGTATGACACACCCAACATCCACCATCTGACGATCGAGGATTTCCGCGCCTTCGCCCGCGCACGCGGGCTGCGGGTGGAACAGGCCTGGTTTCTGGCCGGCGACCAGAGCTGCCGCCCGGCCGGCGCCAACTGGTTCGCGGAACATGCCGTGTTCCTGGTGCGGCGGTAGGGGGTTACGCGGGCGTCACCCCGGACGCGTTCCGGGGTCCACGGCGCCGGCAAGTCCTGCGCCAAGTCCTGCCCAAGCTGCGCCAGCGCCACGGTGGATGCCGGAACAGGTCCGGCATGACGGTGGGAGGCGGCGGCAGGCGGCCGCGCCTCGTTAAAACGGCACGTCGTCGTCGAGATCGTCCTGCGGGAAGCCGCCGCCGAAGCCGCCGCCACCCGGGGCGCCGCCGCCGCGCGCGGCGCCGAAGCCGCTGCGGTCGTCGCTGAAGCCGCGGCCGCCATCCTGCCCGTAATCATCGCCGCCGCGCATGCCGCCGCCACCGCCGCCCGGCGCGCCGTCGAGCATCGTCAGCTGGCCCGAATAGGGGCGCAGCACCACTTCGGTGGAATAACGGTCCTGCCCGTTGGCGTCCTGCCATTTGCGGGTTTCCAGCTGGCCCTCGATATAGACCTTGCTGCCCTTGCGCAGATAGCGTTCGGCAACGCCCGCCAGGCTTTCGTTGAAGATCGCGACCGAATGCCATTCGGTCTTTTCCTTGCGCTCGCCCGAATTGCGGTCTTTCCAGCTTTCCGACGTGGCGATGCGCAGATTCACCACCTTGCCGCCGTTCTGAAAGCTCTTGGTTTCCGGGTCGCGGCCCAGATTGCCCACCAGAATCACCTTGTTGACGCTGCCCGCCATAAACCCCTCACACTCCCGCCGCGACCGCCAGCCAATAGGTCGCGCCCGAAAAAGCGTAGGCCAGCGCGAACAAATAGCCAACCATGAATAAGGGCCATTTCCAGCCATTGGTTTCGCGCCGGGTGACGGCGATGGTGGAAATGCATTGCGGCGCGAACACGAACCACATCAGGAAGGCGAGCGCTGTCGGCAGCGACCAGCGCTTCTGCAGCGTGGCAGTGATTGCCTGCTGGCCGGCCTGGCTCTTGTCGTCGGCGCCGATGGCATAGACGGTGCCGAGCGCGGCGACGGCGATTTCGCGCGCGGCAATCGCCGGGATCAGCGCCAGCGTGATGTCGCGGTCGAACCCGATCGGCCTGGTGACGACGGTCAGCGTGTTGGCGATGCGCCCGGCGACCGAATAATCAACCGGGTTGACCGGATCGCCCGCCGGCGGCTTGGGGAAGGAGAGCAGCAGCCACAGCACGATCGTGGTGCCCAGAATGATGGTGCCGGCGCGGCGCAGAAACGCCTCCGCCCGCGTCCACAGGCCAATCGCCACGTCGCGCAGGCGCGGCAGCTGATATTTGGGCAGCTCCACCATGAAGCCCGACGAGGCGCCCTTGGTCACCGTGCGCCGCAGGACGAGCGCGGCGACGAACGCGCCGACAATCCCCAGCACATAAAGCGTGAACAGCACCAGCCCCTGCAGGCCGACGCCCGGCAGCACGGTCTTGGCCGGAATCATCGCCCCGATCACCAGCGTGTAGACGGGCAGCCGCGCCGAACAGGTCATCAGCGGCGCGATCAGGATGGTGGTCAGCCGGTCCTTCTCATCCTCGATCGATCGCGTCGCCATGATGCCTGGCACCGCACAGGCAAAGGAGGAGAGAAGCGGAATGAACGCCCGGCCCGAAAGCCCCGCCGCCGCCATGATCCGGTCCATCAGGAACGCCGCGCGCACCATATAGCCCGAGGCTTCGAGCAGCAGGATGAACAGGAACAGCACCAGAATCTGCGGCAGGAACACGATCACCGCGCCGACACCGGCAATCACCCCTTCGGTCACCAGGTCGCGCAGGAAGCTTTGCGGCACCTGCGCGCGGATCGCGGCGGAGAGCGCGGCAAAGCCCTGGTCGAGCAGGTCCTGCGGCACCGTGGCCCAGCTGAACACCGCCTGGAACATCACGAACAGGATGGTGAGCAGCAGCACGGTGCCCCACAGCGGATGCAGCGCCACCGCATCCAGCGCCTGGGTCAGCCGGCGGACCGGCGTTTCGGAGAGAATGGCCGCGCGGGCGAGGTGGCGCGCCTGGCGCTGGCGGGCGGCCATGTCGACCGGCGCCGCTGCCGCGCGCGGCGCGCGGGCCAGGGCCTCGGCGACCAGCGTCTTCAGCGTGTCGAGCCCGCGCTTCCTGACCGCGACGGTCTCGATCACCGGCACGCCCAGCGCCTCGGCCAGTTTCCCGGCCGACACGGTCAGCCCGTCGCGCGCGGCCAAATCGACCATGTTGAGCGCGACCACCACCGGCAGCCCCTGATCGATCAACTCCAGCGCAAAGCGCAGATGATTGTCGAGATTGGACGCATCGAGCACCACCACCAGCGCGTCCGGCCGCCGCTCGCCGGCCTGGGCGCCCAGCACCACGTCGCGCGTCACCCGCTCGTCGGGCGACAGCGGATCAAGGCTGTACGCGCCGGGCAGGTCGACCAGCTCGACCGGGCGGCCATCGGCCAGCACCAGCCGGCCCGAGCGGCGCTCCACCGTCACACCCGGATAATTGCCCACTTTCTGGCGCGCGCCGGTCAGCGCGTTGAACAGCGCGCTCTTGCCGGCATTGGGGTTGCCGACCAGCGCGACGAGGGGCGCGATCGCGCTCACGCCTGCGGCACGACGTGCACGGCGCCGGCGACATGGCGGCGCAGCGCCACCGTCATCCGCCCGATGCGGCAGGCAATCGGCCCGCTGCCCAAAGTTGCGCGGTGCAACACTTGCACATTCACCCCTTCGTCAAAGCCCAGCTCGCGCAGGCGCCGCGCTTCCGGCACGGACAGCGATGCCCAGTCGATCGCCGCGATCACTGCCTCGCGGCGCAGCGGCAGTTGTTCCAGGCAGAGCGGCTCAGTCACGCGCGGCAGATACGGCTTTTGCGAGTGGTTATCAATAACGCATCCTGCCGCCCGGCTCAGGCCGCCGGATAGCGCAGCCGGCCGATGAAGCGCGACAGGCTGGGCAGGTTCTGGCTGCGCTCGACAAAGCCCGACTTCAGCTTTTCAAAGCGCATGATGCCGTCGATCCGCCGGTCGAGGAACGCACGCGTATCGGCCCAGTCGCTGGTCTCGTCGCCCAGAAACACGGTCACCGTCGCCGCATAGATGCCGGCGAGCAGCGCGCGCTTGGTATAATGGTTGTAATCGGTCGCGGTGTCGCCGGCCTGGCGCCACATCAGATCGGCCGCGCGCCAGCCCAGCCGTGCGCCCAGCGCCACATTGCCCGGCATCGCCAGCACCGCATGCGCCCGGCGCAGCGCGTCGCGGTGCGGGTGCATGATCTCCAGCCGCGCGCAGATCTGCTCGCGAATGCGCGCACGGATCTTCATCGTCGCCAGCCGGTCCTTGGGCAGCGCCGCCACCATCGCGGCGTCGATGCTGTCGAACCAAGCGGTGATCATCGCCGGCGCGCCCTCGGTAAAGGCAAGCGCGGCAATGTCGCGGTCGACGCCGGCCTGGTCGGCGGCCATGTCGCGCGCGGCGGCGCTCCACCCGTCAAACCCGGCATTGGCGGCGATCAGGGGGCCAAGGTGCGCGCGCACCTCATCCAGCGTGGCATCGGCGGCAAGGGCCATCAACATATCCTCCGGTTCGCCAGTCTAGCCTGCGCGGCGCACCAGCACCAGCGCGGCCGCAACCAGCGCGGCGCCGGCAAAATCGGGCAGCGCCAGCCGCTCGTCATACACGATCCAGCCGACGGTCGCGGCCACGATCGGCTGGATCAGCAACGCAATGCCGACGACCAGCGGCGACAGCTTGCCCAGCGCATAGATCATCAGCCCCTGGCCGAACACCTGGCTGGCGAGCGCCAGCCCGATCAGCGGCCCCCAATGGTCGGGCAGGATGCGCTCGCCCAGCGCCAGCGCGAACAGCAGCAGCGGCGCGACGCTGGCGAGCGTCGACAGCGCCAGCGCCGGCCAGGGCGCCATCACCGTGCGTGCGCGCGCCATGAAGATGAAATAACAGGCATAAAGCACGCCCGCGAGCAGGCACAGCAGATCGCCGCCCAGATGGCGCGGATCAAGGCTGTACGACCGGCCCATCAGCAAGGCGCCGCCCAGTGCCGCCAGCAGCAGCGCCAGCGCCTGCAGCCGGGTGGGCGCCATGCGCGCCGCGATGAAGCCGTAAATCGGGAAGATCAGCGTCGCCGAATTGCCGAACAAGGTCGCATTGGCCAGCGTGGTGCGCACAATGCCCAGATGCCAGCTGGCCAGATCGGCGGCAAAGGCCACGCCCGACAGCGCCAGCACCAGCCACAGCCCGCCGGCCAGCCCCTTGCCGCGCCAGCCGCTGGCGAGCGCAAACCCCATCACCAGCGGCGCGGCGAGCGTGATCCGCCAGAAGGCGGAGGCCACCGGCCCGGTTTCCGCCAGCCGCACGAACCAGGGGCCAAAGGCCAGCGCGATATTGGCCAGCACCACCGCGACAAAGGCGGTGGCGGGCGGCGCAGCGGCCTGTGGAGCGGTCGCTACAGCGGCGCTGGCCGCAGGGGCAGAATGATCGGCCATTGCCGGCAGGGGTCCCAAGAAAATCTTTCGCGCCTTAACGGGTGCAGCGGCGGCTGTCGCGCGCTATCTCCATGCGCGTCCAACCGGGCCAACCCAACAGGGAGACCAAATTTGCCCAGCCTGTTCGATCCCATCCAGCTCGGCGCGATCACCGCGCCCAACCGCATTTTGATGGCGCCGCTCACCCGCGGCCGCGCCAATCGCGCGCATGTGCCGCAGCCGATCATGGTGGATTATTACCGCCAGCGCGTGGGCGCGGGCCTGATCATTTCGGAAGCGACCGGCATCAGCCGCGAAGGGCTGGGCTGGCCGCATGCGCCAGGGCTGTGGAGCGATGAACAGGCCGCCGCCTGGCAGCCGGTGACCGAGGCGGTGCACGCCGCCGGCGGGCGGATCATCGCCCAGCTCTGGCATATGGGCCGGCTGGTGCATTCCAGCTTCACCGGCCATCCGCCGGTCTCCTCCTCCGCCACCACCGCGCCGTGGCAGGCGCATACCTATGAAGGGCGCCAGCCCTATGAGGAAGCGCGCCCGCTCGACACCGCCGAAATTCCCCGGCTGGTGGCCGATTATGCCCATGCCGCGCGCAACGCGATGGCGGCCGGGTTCGACGGGGTGCAGATCCACGCCGCCAATGGCTATCTGATCGACCAGTTCCTGCGCGACGGCGCCAATCAGCGCACCGATGCCTATGGCGGCACGCCCGAAAACCGGGTGCGCCTGCTGCGCGAGGTGACGCAGGCAGTGGCGGGCGTGGCGGGGGCGGACCGGACGGCGGTGCGCCTCTCCCCCAATGGCGACAGCCAGGGCGTGATCGACAGCGACCCCGACACCGTGTTCGCGCTCGCCGCCAAGGCATTGAGCGAGATCGGCATTGCCTTTCTCGAACTGCGCGAGCCGGGGCCGGAGGGAACCTTCGGCCGCACCGATCAGCCCAAGGTCTCGCCGGTCATCCGCCAGCATTTCACCGGGCCGCTGGTGCTCAATTCGGACTATGGCTTTGACAGCGGCCAGGCCGATCTGGACGCAGGCCGCGCCGACGCGATCAGCTATGGCCGGCCGTTCATCGCCAATCCCGATCTGGTCGATCGCTTCCGCCAGGGCGCGGCGCTGAACGAGGGCGCGATGGCGACCTGGTATAGCCAAGGGCCGGAGGGGTATACCGACTATCCAACACTGGCCCCCGTCGCCGCCTGACGAAAAAGACGCGATTTTAGTATCCACGAGATAGTCTAGTTAAGTTTTTGGGTGCGGTTTCAGCCTGGCTGAAACCGTCACGGCACCAGCCCGCTCCCCCACCCGACCTCCCATCAGGATACACTCGTGGGAGGTCGGGTGGGGGAGCGGGCCGGCACCGCCTCAACTAAAGCGCATCCCCCGGCTTTCCGGCCAGCGCGCCCAGTGCGGCAAAGGGGCTGGCGGCGAGGGCCGCCTCTTCCTCGCTCAGCACACCGGCCGCCTTCAGCGCCGCATCCGCCCCGGCGCTCCGGGGGAAGGGATCGAGCGCCAGCGCCATCGTCTCCGCCGCTGCCTCGCCCAGGTCGATCGCGCCGCCCGCATAGCCGATGCTGTCCAGCGCGTCGGCGTCGATCTCGATCTCGTCCGCCGCACTCGGCGCGGTGTCTGGCACGAAGCGCAGCGCGACCGGCATGTCGATGCTGGCCGGCACCGGATCGCCGGTGGCGACGCAGGCCTGCACCACCCGCGCCTCCACCGTGCCGCTCGCAAATACCGTGGTGCCGGCGCGGCGCACGGCAAAGCGTGCCGCCAGCCCCTCCACCGCGATCAGTCCGAACCGCCTGGCGAGCGCCGCGCATTCGGCGGGGTCGGCCATGATTTCCACAGTGCGCGCCGCCTCGCCGATTCGGTCGAGCCGCTCGATCCGGCTGAACTCGGGCGCGCTCATGCGATGTCGCCGGCCAGGATGGCGCTGACCGCCTGCCCCGCCAGCCGCTCGCGCAAGGCGAGCAGCGCGTCGCGGGCATGGTCCAGCGCGCGCGGTTCCGGCGCGGTGCCGCCATAGAGATTGCGCACCAGCGCCTCGTCGAACGCGCCCGTCGCCAGGCCGTCGCGATAGGCGCCCAGCCGCCCGCCGAGCAGGCTGACCAGCTGGCCCATATGCTTGCCGACGCCGGTGTCGCCCACGCCTTCCTGGCGCAGCTGGCCTTCCATATCGTCGATGAAGCGCTCGGTCAGCCAGACGCTGGGGGCAATGCCGGCCTCTTCCGCCTCCAGCCGCAGCAGCACGATGCTGAGCACGGTTGAAATGATGTTGAACCGCCCGGTCACGCTGTCGGGCACGCCGCCGGCCAGATACCAGTGCGGCGCGCGGCCCAGCGCCACCACCCGGTCATAGAGCGCGGCCGCCTGCCCGGGCGTGCGCGCGCCCATCACCTTGCCCAGTCCTGCCAGAAGCCGCCGCATCACCTGCCACCCTTGTTCCCGATCGCGATGGCGCATATTGAGCGGATGCCCCCGGCTTGCAATCCACCGCATCGGGCACGGGCGATCGGGGCAATGGAGATTGGGCATGGTTTCAGGTGCGCCCCGACGGGCATTGGTGCTGGCGCTGGTGGCGGCGTCGCTGGCGGCGGGCGGCTGCACCCGGTTGCGCGGGCACCAGGGCTATATCGTCGATCCCGACCTGGCCAATTCGGTGCAGGCCGGTGTCGATACCCGCTCGTCGGTGTCGAAGGTGCTGGGCCAGCCCACCTTTGCCAGCGCCTTTGGCGATGCCGAATGGTATTATGTCTCTCGCGACACGCGCAACTATGCCTATGACCGGCCCAAGCCGGTGACGCAGACGGTGCTGCGCATCCGGTTCGACGACAAGGGCGTCGTCCGCTCGATCGACCGCACCGGCATGGAGCAGGTGACGAAGGTGGCGATGTTCAGCAAGGTCACGCCGACACTGGGCCGCAAGCGCAGCTTCTTCCAGGATGTGTTCGGCAATATCGGGGCGGTCGGCGCGCCGGTGGGTGGCCCCGGCGGCCAGGGCGGTCCGGGCGGCCCGGGCGGCGGCCGCACTCAGCCCTGACGGCAGCCGTCACCAAGCTGACAATCGCCTGAAGGCGCCGTTCGCGCGCCGTTCAGCCGCGCGTGCGCATAACCGGGCTCAGGCGGCGCGGATGGGCCGGTCGCCGGATGGGAGTGTGTGATGCGTAAGCTTGTCCTTCTCGCCCTGGCTGGCGCCGCCTTGATGACGCCGCTTGCCGCCGGGGCGCAGGATCGCGGCTGGGATGACCGCGGCTGGAACGACCGTGGTTGGAATGATCGCGGCTGGGACGACCGCCGCTGGAACCGCGATTTCGACCGTGACTATGGCCGCTGGGAATGGCGTGACTGGCGCGCCGGCCACCGCGATGTCTTCTTCCGGGGCGATTGGCGCGCGCCCTTTGCCTATCAGGCGTTCCGCCCCGGCCTGCCGATCGCACCCGGTTTCTGGGGGCCGCGCTATTTCATCAACGATCCGTGGCGCTATCACCTGCCGCGCGTCGGCCGTGGCTTGCGCTGGGTGCGGCATTATGACGATGTGCTGCTGGTCGATGTGCGGCGCGGCTTCGTGGTCGACGTGTATCGCGGCTTCTTCTGGTAGGTCAGCGCACGCTGAACAGGCTCTGGTCGATCACCCGCCCGGCGGCATCGGTAAGCATTAGCTGGTGCCGGCCCGGGCGGGGAAAGACCAGCGGCGCGGCGTCCGCCGCGCCCAGCCTTTGCCCGTCCAGCCACAGCATATGCGTGGCCGCTGCGCCCGACACGGCAATCGCCAGCCGCTGCTGGCGCGGCGGAATATCGGGGTCGAGCGCATAGACGCTGCCCGACAGCGGGTTGGTGATGCGCGGCCGGCGGGCCTCGGCCGGCGCGCTGCTGACCTGGCTCTGCCCGGTGCCGGCCAGGAAATAATCGCGCCGGGGCTGTTCGATGCCGGCTGAAAAGATCACGCGGCGCGCCTCGATCCCGGCGGGTGGCGCGGGCCGGCGGCCGGGGACGCCGGCATGGAGCGCACGCATCACGTCGCGCCACACCGGCGCCGCGCCGCTGGTGCCGGAGACGGCGCGCATCGGATCGCCTTCCAGATTGCCGACCCACACGCCGACGGTGAAGCGCTCCGAAAAGCCGATGCACCAATTGTCGCGCATCGCCTTTGACGTGCCCGTCTTCACCGCCGCCCAGAAGGGCAGGCGCAGTGCCGAATCGAGGCCGAAGGTCGCCGCGCGCGCATTGGGGTCGGCCAGCATGTCGGCCACCAGCCAGGCCGCCGCCGGGCTCACCACCTGGCGCGGCGGCGGAGCGGGGTCGCCCTGTGTCAGCCTGAGCGGCGACCAGCGCCCGCCATTGGCCAGCGCGCGATAGGCAGCAACCTGTTCGAGCAGGGTGACTTCCGCCGAGCCCAGCGCCAGCGAAAAGCCGTAATAATCGCCATCTTCGGTAAGCCCGCGATAGCCGCTGTCCCACAGCCGGTCGCGAAAATCATTCACCCCCACCAGCAGCAGGGTGCGCACCGCCGGCACGTTGAGCGAGCCGGCCAGCGCGGTGCGCACCGTTACCGGCCCCTTGAAATCGCGGTCGTAATTCTGCGGCACGTAAAGGCCGGAGGCGGTGTCGAGCTGGACCGGCGAATCATCGAGAATCGAGGCCGGTGTCAGATAGCCATGCTCGATCGCCTGCGCGTAGAGAAAGGGTTTGAGCGTGGAGCCGGCCTGGCGATAGGCATTGGCCCCGTCCACCGCGCGCGCGGTGGAGCCGCCGCCGACCCCGCCGACATAGGCAAGCACCGCGCCACTCTGATTGTCGGCCACCACCACCGCGCCATCGCGCGCGCGCGACGCGCCCAGCCCCTGTAGCTGGTGGGCGAGCGCCGCCATCGCCACGCGCTGCACGCCGGCGTCAATGGTGGTGGCAACGCGCAAGCCCGGCCGGGTGAGCAGCCGCTGCGCCAGATGGGGCGCCAGGCCCGGGTCGAGCTGAAGGCTGCGCGCCGGCCCGGTCACCGCCCAGGCGGCGGCTTCCAGCCGGGGGCAGGGCAGATCGGGCGCCAGCCGGCAGGCGCGCCGCGCAATTGCCGGGGGTGTCGCCTGCGGATCAGGCAGGAGTGCGGCCAGCAGCGCCGCATCGTCGCGCGACAGGGCGTCGGCGGTCTTGCCGAACAGGCCCAGCGCCGCCGCCGGCAGCCCCTGCGCCTCGCCCCGCAGCGGCGCTAGGTTCATATAGGCCTCCAGAATCTGGTCCTTGGCCCAGCCGCGCTCGATGCTCCAGGCGGCGCGCAGCTGGCGCAACTTGTCCCACCAGCTGCGCGCGCCGGGCCGCGCCAGATCGGGCGCCAGAAAGCCGGCCAGCTGCATCGTGATCGTGCTCGCGCCGCGATTGTGCCGCCCCTCCAGCCGCGCACGCAGTGCCGCCGCCAGCGCCCACAGGTCGACGCCGCCATGCATGAAGAAGCGCTTGTCCTCCGCCGCCACGATCACCTCGCGCGCCGGTGCCGCAATCGCGTCGAGCGGTGCCCAGGCCAGCCGGCGCGTGGCGAAATTCACCCGGGCACTGTCGATCAGCCGGCCGTTACGATCATAAAGCCACGCTTCCGACGGCTGCCAGCGCGCGCGGACGGCCGCATAGCCGGGCAGCTCGGGCGGGCGCGTGGCGACCTCCGCCACCGCCACGCCAAGCGCCGTCGCCAGCAGCCCCGCCAGCACCACCCGCGCGGGGGTGAGGGCGGGCAGGCTAATTGGCGGCAATGCTGACCGGAGCATTGGGCAGCTGCGCGTTGATCGCCGGGCTGTACATCGCCTCCACCCGGCTGGGCAGCAGCGCGAAGCGGCCGGTGCCGTTCAGCCGCACGACATAGGAAACGACGAAGCGGCCGCGCGGCACCCAGTCGAAATAGGCGCGCCAGGCATCGCGGCCCCGCTCGATATAGGCGGCACTGACGCCGGCCTGGATTTCCCAGGCCTTGCCATCGGCATCGGTCGCGTTGAAGCGCGCGCCGCCGCCGTCGCTGGCCTGCGCGCCCAGCAGTTGCGACTGGTTGGCCTGGCCGCCGATCACAGTTGCGCCGGGGGGCAGCGGGTCGCTCACCACCACCCAGTTGCGCTCGGCGGTGGCGTCCACCGTCAGCGTCACGCGCAGCACGTCGCCCCGCGTCAGCTGACCCTTTTTCTTGGCCTGCAGCACGTCCACCCGGCGGCTGAGCTGATAGCCGGCGAATACCGGGCTCTTCAGCGGCACGGCCGCCGACAGCTGCACCACCGCCCAGGGGCCGGCGCCGCCCTCCTGACTGAGCGACAGCGCGGCCGGCGCGGCTGGCAGCGGCAGGCTGACGCTGCGCTGGCTGGCGGCGAGCGGCCAGCCGCGCGACACGCTGGTCCCGCCCAGCGAGAGCCGGGTGGTGCCAGCAACGGCGCTGGCCGGATAGACGCCGGCGAATTTGCGCGCTGCAATCACGCCCCAGGCATTGGCCGGGGTGGTATCCCACCGCCCGCGCCGCTGGCGCAGCGCCACGCCCGCCATCATCCGGGGTGCCTCGTCCTGCCAGCCGGGGCGCCCGGTGACCGCGATCAGCGCCTTGATCGCCGCCTCGTCGGCAGAGGCGAGCAACCACCACGGCGCCCGGTCACGGTCGGCAAGGTCCAGCCTGGTCCCTTCATAGACCAGCCTGGTGCGCAGCACCCGCTCGCCCGCTTGGCGCAGCGCGGCGGCATTGGCGAGCCCCGGCACCCGGTCGAGCGCGGTCAGATAGTCGGCGAGCGGGCCGGTCGGCATGTCCTCCGGCCCGATGCCGAGCTGGCCGAGCATGGCCGGCGTCGCGGCGCCCGCCCGGGCAAGCGCGGCAAACGCTGCCAGCCGGCGCAGGCGGATATCGCCATAGCTTTCGTGCCGCACACGCCCGTCGATTACCGCGCGCAGCCCCTCGATCATCCGCGCGCGCGGGGCCGCCGGAATCGGCAGGCCGGCCTCGCTCGCCATCGCCAGCACATAGGCGGTGAGCGATTCGGACCCCTCAAGCGAGTCCGACGGCCAGAAGCGGAGCAGCCCGTCACCCGCCTGATAGGTGGGCATTTCGGCAGCGAGTATTGCCCAGCCGGCGGTGTCGCCGGTCGCCACGATCCGCGACAGCCGCTGCTCGAAGCAGCTATAGGGATAGGCCCGCATGAACGCGCTCACCCCGTCGAGCGGCGGGGCCAAGCTGTCCTCCAGCCGCACCAGTACCTGCCCCCGGCCGGGCAGTGCCCCCTCGGGCGGCGCGATCGGCAGGGTGCCGCCGCCGACCCGGGTGAGCGTTGCCGCCCACACATCGACCGGCACCAGCGGCGCGACCGTCTGGCTGACGGTGATCGCATCGGCCGCCTTGCCGTCACTGGAGCGCGCACGCACCTGCCAGCGCAGATCGGCAACCCCCATCGGCGCGGTCAGCGTCCACATCACCGGCACCGCGCCGCCGGCGGGGATCGTCACCGTCTGCGGCCGCCCGGTTGCGATGGCGGGGGTCAGCGCGACCTCGGCCGTCACCTTCATCGGCTTGTCGGCGCCGTTCTTCAGCGTGAAGATCGCGCCATATTGGTCGCCCTCGCGCACCAGCGGCGGCAGGCCGGCAAAGATCGACAGGTCCTGCGCGGCGCGCACCGCCGTCTCGCCGGTGCCGAAGCGGCTGGCGCCGTCGGTCGCGATCGCCACCAGCTTGAAGCGGGTCAGCGCGTCGGACAGCGGCACCGCGATCCGCGCATGCCCCTTTGCATCGAGCGGCACCCGCCCCTGCCACAGCAGCACGGGCTGGAAATTCTCGCGGTTGAGCGCGGCCGCATCCGCGCCGCCGCCCCCGCCGGCGGCGACCGCCTTCTTGCCATAATGCCGCTTGCCGACGACCTGCGTCTGCGCGGTCGCGGTCAGCACCGACAGCGGCCGTTCGCCCATCATCGCGGTCAG